>DASUOD010000028.1:0-9156 GCA_036276795.1 Saccharimonadales bacterium (SeqCode) | reverse complement strand
GCGTATTTTCTTTTGTTCTTTTGGATCAAGACTCGGATCTATATAATCACCTTCGCCGTTACCGACGGCTATCTTAAGCCAGCCAAGTATACTCGGCGGTTTACCCCCATCCGCTCTGGGTACACTACCCTTGATTATGTCATGAAGCCTTAGGCGCCCATTGTATCCGTGTATGTCAGGGCGAGGGAATACATCGGGTAAAACTATGCCGCCATCCGGTATAGGTTGGTGCGGGTCAAAACGAAACCTATTCTCGAAACTCATTTCACTATAATAGCATTCTATTGCTAAAAGTCAAGTTTACTGCTCGTTGATGTTCGTCCAGTCGGTCGGGGCCTTGCCAGAGTCTAAGGTCCCAATATTTGTAAAATCATTACGTTTGTTGTATTATTACAAGCATGTTTAGGCTTAATCCGGATCGGTCCCATACGCAATATCGCATCGAGGATGAAAGGCAAATTATTTCGCCTGAAGAGCTGGAAGTGGGCATGCATATTGGCGTCGTGACCCTAGGCGGCATCAGGATCAAAGAGCGGGCGCGGCGCTCAGCTATGGCCATACTGCGCGGCGAAGTCAGTGACCGGCATGATTTATGGCGTGTCACTAGGTCATGGGATGTAACGGACCCAAGGAACTTCACGAAAGAGCCTGACTGGCATGGAACTGTTGAGGATGTTGATGAAAACGGTTGCACAGTTGCTTTGATTGACCCCAAAAACTTCTCTTGGCCCTTTGCTTGGAAGCCAAAGCCGTCTGATGGACCCCAACCGAATCATGGCACACTGAGCTCATCTTTCCAGCAGATGGGCCTGGCTGCCTTTGGTGAGACTGAGGCTACCGAATGGATGGCTGAAGACCATGCGCACGCACAGCTTGTCGGCTTATGGGAGCCTGTAGCTACTTTAAGGTTTGATTTATATACACCAGACTCTTAACCTTCGTTGATGTTGGTCCAGTCGGTCTGGGCTTTGCCGGAGTCCATGGCGGCACGGTACTTGGCCAGTACGTCGTCTAGGAGCGGTGTGTCCAGGCTGTCGGCGAGCTGTTTGGCGTAGCCCAGGTCCTTGGTGATCCATTCCACGGAGAACGTGATCGGGTCGGGCTGGTTGTGGTAACTGTCTTTGGCGATGGTGGTTATGGCCCCGCCCGGGCGGTCTTGCAGGCCCGCCGATACCTTGCCTATATCCATGCCGGCCGCTTCGGCCATCTTCATGATTTCGCCGTAGCCGACCATATGTATGGCCTGGAGCATGTTCAGCAGGAGTTTGTAGCGTGTACCGTGGCCTGCCGGGCCGAAGTGGAACACCCTGCCCGCTATTGCATCGAGCGTGGGCTTAAGTTCGTTTAACTTGGCTTCATCGCCGCCTACGAGCATCGTCAGGTTGCCGGATTCCGCCGCTATCCTGCCGCCGGTTAGCGGCATGTCGAAGAACGTGAGGCCTTTGCTTTCGCACAGCTTGGCCAGTTCGTCCGTCCATTTGGCGGAGAGCGTGGCGCTGGCTATGAGGGTTTTGCCATCGTTCGCGCCGGCCAGGATTCCGTCGTCCGCGGTCCATACCTGCCTGGAGCTTTCGTCGTTGGCCGTGACCTCGAATATGATGTCGGCGTTCTGCGCCACTTCCTTGGGGGTTTTGCAGGGTGTGGCGCCTTCCAGGTCTTTGGCTTTTTGGGAACTGCGGTTCCACGCGTACAGTTCGTAACCGTTCTTTAGGAAGTTAACGGCCATGCCGTGGCCCATGATTCCCAGTCCGACTATGCCGATTTTCTTCATCAATCCCATACTAGCAGATAAGAGGCTATCCTTGTTCGTAGGCGGGTGCGGTGCCCTGCTCCGGCCGGCCGTTCCTGTATATGTAGTGTACCGACGCGGCGTTGCAAGCCATTCTACCGACGAACGGAGTCCAGCGCGTGGGGCCTGTACGGCACGTGCCGGGCCGTATGTCCTGCGTGGGGCCGGATTCGTCGGTCATGGCCTGAAGGCGGGTTTGGTCGGGCCTGGATAGCGAAGCGGCGGCTTCTTGCGGCGTGGCGCCAGCCTGGCTTACCGCGTAGACGGCGGCGCGCAGCGGGCACGGTTTTTCCGCGTCAAAGTAGCACTGGATCTCTTGCGGGACCTCGGACATGATTATTAAATTATAACAAGCCCTCTAGGTTGACGCAATTGCCGTATTCTGGCAAAATAAACAATCATGAGCGAAGGCATAGGCATAGACAGAAACATGACCTGCCCGCAGACCGGCGAAGTCTGTGAATGGGCCGTCTATTGTTCCCTTAAAAAGCAGATGATAGAAAAAGGCCGCGTCGATGACGACCCGATCATGGACCTGCTGATAGATCGCCTGCCTGCCGAAGAACTTGGCGAGGTCGGCAACGTAGGCTACTGCGCCGAAAAGATGATACGGGCGCTTGTGAAGACGGCCGAGGTACCTGATGAAACGGATTCCACGGAACTTACCCGGGCCGATATGGACTTCATGGCCCGGAATGACAGAGGTAATTTCTAACTACTTGCTCTTTTTGACTTCGTCGACGATTTTGTCGGCTCCGTCCACGCCGGACTTGAGCGATTCGGCTACGGCTTCGTAGGCTTCGTCGCTGATCTCCTTGGCCGCGCCGAGTGCGGCGGTCACGCCGTCCCGAAGCGCTCCTGCGGTGTCGCCGCCAACCTGGCCCACGCCTTCCACGGCGCCTTTCACGGCTTCTACGGCCGTGTCAGCCACGTCGCCGCCTACGTCCTTGGAGCTATTGACGGCCTGGGCTACCGCGCCGCCTACGGCGTCCTGCTGTGAACCGCCGGCTTCCATGAAGCCCTGCACAGTGCCGCTGACCACGCCTTTGATGGCTCCTACCACCGATACGCCGATGTTGGCCACGCCCGATATGGCGCCCTGAACTATGGATGCCGGCACGTCTATGCCCTGGGCCACGAATTCACCCGATTCCTTAAGCGTCTTGACGGTCACGTCGCGCACCGCGACTACCGTGGTAGAGCCCACGTCGGCCGCGCCTTGCAGAGCCGCTACCACGCCGCCCTTAACTCCGTTAACCAGTCCTGATACGATTCTGAATGCCATATTCTACCCTCCTTGTACGGGGTTAATGCTAATCCTTTTTATGATAACACGCCCATTTCCGGGGGTTTATCAGGTTTCGGCCGTGGTGCACACGGCGCAGTCGTCGTCGATCGTGAAGGCGCTGTACCACTGGGGGACGGCCTTGTTCCAGGGTTCCAGGTCGTGGAAGCCTACGATGTCGGCGGCTTCGCGCAGGATGTAGCCCAGCCGGCCGTATAAGCGCAGTCTGCCCCGGATGACAGCCGCCCAGCCCGGGCCTGCCGGAATGACGGTGACGGGCTTCTTGGGCCTGTAGCTCTTATAGTCCTTGCCGGAAGCTTTGCGCTTTAAGTTATCGGCTACGAATTCGCCGTCGCGCAGGGCCGTCTGGGCCAGGCCGGAATACGGGGTGTTGGCGTTGTCGCCGATCACGAAGATATCCGGTTCGGCCTGCAGGTACACGTCGGTGGCCACCTTGCCGTGGTTGGTAAGCGCGAAGCCGTTCTCTTTGAAGAACGGGTGGTTGGTGACGCCGGCCGTCCAGACCACGGTGTGGCTTTTGATGATCTTGCCGTTCACCGTCAGGTTGTCCGCCGTAGCGGCCTGCACCATGCTGCCGGTATAGATCCGGACTCCCAGCTTACGGAGCTGCCGTGCCACCAGTTTGCCGGTGTCCCTGGGCAATCGGGGCAGCAGCCTTGGCAGGGCCTCTATAAGGTCCACATGTACCGTGCGGCGTTTCACACCGTGGTTCTTCATGATGCGCCTTATATAGTCCGGGAGCGCGCCCGCCAGCTCGATCCCGGTCGGCCCGCCGCCGACTATGACGTAGTTCAGGTCCGGCGCCTTGTGCTTGAGCAGTTGGTCGTGCAGATGTTTCTTGAACCTGGCCGCTTCCGCCTGGGTCTTGATGCTGAACGAATACTTGTCCATGCCTTTGATGCCGAAGTAATTAGTAACCACGCCCAGACCGATCACGAGCGTGCCGTAGCCGTATCCGTCGCCGCTTTTGGTGGTGACGGTCCTGGCCTTCCTGTCTACCGAGACGGCTTCGCCCTGGACGATGTTCAGATGCTTGCCTTCGAAGATGGTGGTGAGCGGGATGCTGGAATTCGCGCGCCGGCTGCCGGTGGCCGTGTGATAAAGCGTGGGATAATAGCGCAGGTCGCTGTCGTCAGTCAGGAGCGTGACGTCGAAGCGGTCGTCGCCGCATAGCTCCAGCGCGGCCTTCACGCCTCCGAAACCGCCGCCGACTATCAGGATTCTTTGTTTCTTGCCCATAAGAGTAACGCTTATGATTATAACATCCGCCTGCCGCCGCGCGGCCGGCCTGGACAGCGTGATTGATTTACTCGCGCTTAACCCTTAAGCTTAAAGGCATGGACGAAGTCAAAAGCGGCCTGGAAAAGGCCGGCTTTAGCGGTGGGATGGATGACTCGCCCGCCGCCCTGGAGCATTACAGCCACGACGCTTCGATGTTCGAACTCAGGCCTAAGCTTGTGGTCAAACCCAAAAGCGCCAAAGACGTCGAAAAACTGGTCAAATACGTGGCCGAACACAAACGCCGCGATAAATCGCTCAGCCTGACGGCCCGCTCGGCCGGCACCTGCATGTCCGGCGGCGCCATCAACGATTCGATCATCGTCAACTTCTTGGAACACTTCAACCGGATAGAGAACGTCATGCCAGGGACGGCGCAGGCCCAGCCCGGCGTGTACTACCGCGACTTCGAAAAAGCGACGCTGGAGCAGGAATCGCTCCTGCCCTCCTACCCCGCTTCGCGCGATCTGGCCACCATCGGCGGCATGGTCAACAATAACTCCGGCGGCGAGAAGTCATTGGAGTTCGGCAAGACGGAAAACTTCGTGACGGAGCTGAGCTTCGTGTTCGCCGACGGTGTGGAGCGCACGGTAAAGCCGCTCAAAAGGCCCGAACTGGCCGAGAAACTGCGCCAGAAGGACTTTGAAGGCGACGTTTACCGCGGGATCTTCAAGCTGGTGGACGATAACTACGATCGTATAAAGGCCGCCAAGCCCCATGTGACCAAGAACTCGACCGGTTACAACCTGTGGGACGTCTGGGACCGCGACACCGAGGTCTTCGACCTGACCAAACTGATAGTCGGCGCCCAAGGGACTCTGGGCTTCGTGACCGACATACATTTCCGCCTGGTACCGGCCCGCAAGCATTCCGGCCTGCTGGTGATGTTCATGCGCGACATCAACGACCTGGGCGAAGTCATAAACAAGGTACTCGAAGCCGAACCGGCCACGTTCGAATCGTTCGACGACGCCACGCTCTGGCTGTCCATACGCTTCCTGCCCAGTTTCCGCCGCATGCTGGGCTGGCGGCGCTTCCTCCGCCTGCTGTTCAGCCTGCTGCCGGACGCGTTCCAGCTACTACGCGGTATCCCCAAGTTGGTGCTGATGGTGGAATTCAACGGCGAGACCGAAGAACACGTGCGCGTGAAGATTCGCGACCTGCACCACGAACTCAGCAAGAAACGCGCCCGCTACGAGATAAATGGCTTCGAAGAGGCTCCCACCGAAGGCAAATCCGAAAGGTTCTGGGTGATGCGCCGCTACAGCTTCCAGCTATTGCGCAGCAAGGTGAAGGACAAGCACACCGCGCCGTTCATCGACGACCTGGTGGTGCCGCCGCCCCACCTGTCGGAATTCCTGCCCAAGCTCCGCCGCATCATCAAGAAATACAAGCTCCAGGCCACCATCGCCGGTCATATGGGCGACGGCAACTTCCACATCATTCCGCTCATGAAGTTGGAAGACCCCAAGGACCGCAAGAAGATCCTGCCGGCAATGAAAGAGGTCAACCGGCTGGTACTGCAATACGGCGGCTCACTGTCCGGCGAACACAACGACGGACTGGTGCGCGGCCCGTGGCTCAGGCAGATGTACGGCAAGGAGACCTTCAAGCTCTTCCAGGAAGCCAAGCAGATAATGGACCCTCAGGACATCTTCAACCCCCACAAGAAGACCGATGCCGATTGGGACTACTCTTTCTCCCACATCCGCGACCATTTCTAGCCCAGTCTAGTCTTCCTGGCGAGCCTGTCGGCGGGAGGCGGCGAACACGCCGGCCGATACGGCGCTCAGGTATGCGAGGCCTGTGATGCAAGACGACAGCAGGGGCGAGTGCATGCTGATGACCAGGTACGTGCCGCTGATCAAGGTGGCGGCTATCAGGCCGTAGGCGGCATGGAACTTGCGGCGCGAGGGCCTTAGGTACAGGTACGTGGTCCAGGCCATGCTGGAGAATGCTATGAGCACGTGCGCCAGGATAAGCATGGAATCATTGTACCGTATCGCGCGGGCAATGATACAATGGGCTAAAGCTTATGTCGGGGTTCCACGGGTGAATAAAAAGCTAAAAACAATCATTTTCGGGTTGTTGGCGCTGATTCTGATCACGGTGATGATCGGCTATTTCAAGCAGGCTGACGTGCAGGTGCTGGAACCGGCCGGTACCATCGGCGAGAAACAGCGCAACCTTATCTATTTCGCGCTGGGTCTGTCGCTCATCGTGGTCATACCGGTATACGTGATGCTCTTCGCGTTCGCCTGGCGCTACCGCGAAGGCAATAAGAAGGCCAAGTACAGCCCCGAATTGTCGGGCAACCGGGTGGCCGAGGCCGTATGGTGGATAATACCCACCATACTCATAACCATCCTGTCCGTAGTAGCCTGGAACAGCAGCCACGACCTGGACCCGTATAAGCCCATTGATTCGCGTAACAAGCCCCTGAAGATACAGGTGGTGGCCATGAACTGGAAATGGCTTTTCATCTACCCTGAGCAGAAGGTGGCCAGCGTGAATTTCTTACAATTCCCCAAGGACACGCCGCTGGAGTTCCAGATAACGTCCGACGGGCCGATGAATTCGTTCTGGATACCGCGCCTGGGCGGCCAGGTATACGCCATGGCCGGCATGATGACCCGCCTGCACCTGATAGCCAGCGAAACGGGGGTTTTCAGGGGTTCCTCGGCCAATTTAAGCGGCGACGGGTTCTCGCGGATGACGTTCAAGGCCAAATCCGGCTCACCTGCCGATTTTGATGCGTGGATGAAGCGCGTGAAGTCATCCGGCGTTGACCTGGATGATACCGCTTACCGGCGGCTGGCGAGTCCCGGCGTGAGTTCCGTAAAGTATTATTCGCAAGTCAAAGGCGATCTGTTCGCAGCCCAGATCCATAAATTCATGGTGCCGTCGGATGATGCGGAGGTTGATTACTCCTCCCTACCGGCCGTCCATGAGCACGATCATGGCGGCGGAGGCCACGGCCTATGATATTCGCAGACCTGCTTGGCCGCCTTACCCTGGATGCCATACCGAGGGATCCCGTAACGCTTTTCGGCGTGGTTTCCATGATCGGCGGCGCATTGACGGCGCTGGTCGTGTTGACTTACTTCAAGCGTTGGAAGTGGCTCTGGCGGGAATGGCTGACATCACTAGACCCTAAGAAGATAGGCGTCATGTACGGCGTGGTGGCGCTGCTGATGCTCCTGCGCGGTCTGGCCGACGCCATCATGATCCGCACCCAGCAGGCGACGTCCGTGGGTTCAAGCAGCGGCTTCATAGAGCCGAACCACTTCCAGCAGGTGTTCTCTGCCCATGGCACTATCATGATATTCTTCGCGGCCATGGGCCTGATGTTCGCGCTCATCAACATAGCGGTGCCTTTGCTGATAGGCGCGCGCGACGTAGCCTTCCCTTTCCTTAACGCCACCAGCTTCTGGCTGTTCGCGGCCGGCATGGGTCTGATGAACATATCCTTGATGATAGGCGAATTCTCGCCTGCCGGCTGGTTGGCGTACCCTCCCCTTTCCGAACTGCAGTTCAACCCCGGCGTAGGCGTGGATTATTGGATATGGAGTCTGCAGATCGCCGGAGCGGGAAGCCTGTTATCCGGCATAAACTTCATCGTGACCATACTGAAGATGCGGGCTCCGGGCATGACGCTCATGAAGATGCCGATGTTCGTCTGGAGCGTGCTGGGCAGCATGAGTCTGGTCATCTTCGCCTTTCCCATACTTACGGCCACTCTGGCGATGTTGGCTTTAGACCGCACTCTAGGCATGCACTTCTTCACTGCCGGGGGCGGCGGTAATGCCATGATGTACGTGAATCTCATATGGGCCTGGGGACACCCCGAAGTGTACATATTGATACTTCCGGCCTTCGGTATTTTCTCCGAGGTAGTGGCGACCTTCTCGCGCAAGAAGCTGTTCGGCTATACGTCGATGGTGTGGGCCATATGGGCCATAGTCTTCCTGTCGTTCATAGTCTGGTTGCACCACTTCTTCACCATGGGCGCGGGAGCGGAAGTGAACGCCTTCTTCGGCATCATGACCATGATAATCGCGGTGCCCACGGGCGTGAAGGTATTCAACTGGATGTTCACCATGTATCGCGGGCGGATAAGGTTCGCCACGCCCATGTTGTGGTTCCTGGGCTTCGTGGTGATGTTCACGATCGGCGGCGTGGCCGGCGTGCTGATGTCGGTGCCTCCGGCCGATTTCCAGCTTCATAACAGCCTGTTCCTGGTGGCACACTTCCACACCATGATAGTCAGCGGCGTGCTGTTCGGCTTCCTGGCCGGCATCACCTACTGGTTCCCCAAGGTATTCGGTTTCAAGCTGAACGAGCGGCTTGGCAAGTACGCCTTCTGGTGCTGGCTTACCGGCTTCGTGCTGGCCTTCGTGCCGCTCTATTTCCTGGGCCTGATGGGCGCCACGCGCCGTCTGGACCATTATGATGCGTCGCTGGGCTGGCAACCTCTGTTCGTAGTGGCTGGCATAGGCGTGGCCACCTTGTGCCTGGGTGTGCTCTTCCAGGCATTGCAGTTCGCCTATAGCATATGGAAAAGGAATGAGAACCGCGCCGGGAACGACCCGTGGAACGGCCGTACGCTCGAATGGTCGGTATCATCTCCCCCGCCGGAGTATAATTTCGCCACTCTGCCGGACGGGTCCGAACGTGATGCTTTCTGGGCTTCCAAACAGCGCAAGAGCAAGCCGGAAGAGCCCATATACGAAGCTATCGCAGTGCCCAAGAATACGCCTCTAGGCATGTACATAGCATTCAG
>DASUOD010000027.1:0-3407 GCA_036276795.1 Saccharimonadales bacterium (SeqCode) | reverse complement strand
TTTGACCCTTACCCGGTGCATGTCGCCTCCGCCCTAATACTACTCCCTGCGGTAGCGACGGCGCAATGCGATAACCCACAGGCACATAAAAAAGGCCTCGTGCAAGGCCTTATTATCATTCTTGGTTGCGGGGGCAGGACTCGAACCTGCGACCTCGTGGTTATGAGCCACGCGAGCTGCCGCTGCTCCACCCCGCGCCGAGTGGAGCTTCAAGTATAACAAACAGGGGTGGCTATGTCAATCCGCGGGCTTATCTTTCAAGCTTTGGCGGTGCAGGAAAAAGTTCACCCACGACTCGAAGTTGCGCTGGTACGCCGGGCGCTTGGACTTCGGCCCGGGCGGCTTGTCCGAAGGCAGATCTACGGTATACGATAGTGCCACGTTCTTAGGGACTACGATTATCTTTTCGCCGGGCGCGGCCAGGCCGAAGTTTTGCCGGGCAGCCAGTTCCAGATATTGGTCGCTGTTGAAGTACCGGTTCTTCAGCGCCAGGTTCTCATTCTCCAACCTCATCACATCGTTCTGCTGCCTGAGCCTGGATATCTCCTTCTGCAGACTGTAGTTGGTCTGGATAGCCTTGATGCCGCTCCAGCTTATCAGCAGCACCAGCACCACGAACAGCGCCTGCCCCAGGAACCGTACGTCTGTCAGACGGTTCGCATAGTAAGCTGTCTTTCCGGCGATGTTTTTTATATCCATAGGGTTTTACTATTATATAAGCTTACGGCGTAATCTGTTATACTCTCATCTGTCAGGTTCCACGCCGCGGGTGCCTTCGGGGATGTAGCTCAGTGGTTAGAGCAGTCGGCTCATAACCGATTGGTCGCTGGTTCGAGTCCAGCCATCCCCACCACTAAGCTTATTGACAGTTCGACTAAGGGTGCTGGCGGCGGACCCTTATCAGCAGAGCCAGACGGCTGCGCACCTGGGCCATGCTTTCCCAGCGCCAGTTACGGGTTATGAAGATGGTGCCTACGACTATTATCCCCGCGGCGGCGGCTATCTCGCTGCCATAAGACACGCGGGTCATCAGTTCCATGATGGCGCCTACGGCGGCCGCGCAAGGAATAGTGATGAACCATGCCGCTACGATGTGACGGACAACCCTCCAGTTGACCGTCATGGGCTTGGCACTGGCGCCGGCACCAAGTATGGATCCGCTGATGGTGTGGGTGGTCGATACGGGGAATCCGAAATGCGCTGTAAGTCCCAGGGTGGCTGCCGTGGAAGTCTCAGCGGCGAACCCTTGCTGCGGCTCCAGCTTGGCGACCCTATTGCCAAGCGTGTGTATTATGCGCCAGCCGCCTACGTAGGTGCCGATGGCCATGGCAGCCGCGGACGACACTACCACCCAGAGCGGGACATGGAAGGTTCCTCCGGGATTCGCGGCCAGCAAGGCCAGGGCTATTATGCCCATGGTCTTCTGAGCATCATTGGTGCCGTGCGTGAAAGCTACGAAGCTACCTGACACCAGTTGAAGGCGCTTGAAAACTTTGTGCACTTTCGTTTCCGAACGTTTCTTGATGATTTTGAAAATCATGAACATGATCAGGCCGGCTCCGGCCAGGCCCAGGAACGGCGCTACCAGCGAAGGCACGAGCACCTTGTCCTGGAGTCCTTGCCATTTGATGGCGTGCAGGCCTACCGCCGCAGCCGCGGCGCCTGCGACGCCGCCGATCAAGGCGTGGGAGGAGCTGGTCGGAAGCCCGAAACGCCAAGTTACTATGTTCCAGACTATGGCGCCCAGGAGCCCGGCCAGGACTATGTGCAAGGTGATGACATCAGGGTTGACTATGCCTTTGGCGACGGTGCCGGCGACTTTGAGCGATATGAAAGCACCCAGAAAATTAAAAACGGCGGCCCCGAGAACCGCCAGCTTAGGTGACAAAGCTTTGGTGGACACCGTCGTCGCTATCGCATTGGCGGTATCGTGGAACCCGTTGGTGAAGTCAAAAAACAGCGCTACCGCAACGACAGTGATTAATGTGATATCCATAAGTCCTGTGTTTTCGTCACCTCTCACTAACTATAAGCCCTATGTCCGCACCGTACAAGGTAAAAAAACAGCCCTTTGGGCAACTGATTCCTGACCCTTATGAAGGATTAATCAGCCAATATATTTGACATTGTTCGTAATGGGTGTATAATCATAAGCAGTACAGCCTCTCCCCCCCTATAAACATTAAACAAGCAAGGTCTTAAAATGGCCGCCCAACAAGAACAACTCGGCCCGCAGGCCGCCCAAGCGGCCCCTGCTCAGTCTAGGCCTGTGCTGCTGACTCCCGAACAGCGGCAGGCGGACGGCGATAGGGCGTATGAGGAGGCCCGGGAACGCCAAAGGGCCCACGGTCTGGATGAAGAGACGGTCCGTCTATATACCAAAGCCTCTTATGACCTGATGGCAGCCGAAGTCCATCAATTGCGCCATACCGGAAGAGCGGATCCGCACATAATGCTCCGGCGCGCCGCTTCAATGGCCTGGCAGGCGGAGGCCACGCCCTACGGCGTCTTCTACGAGCGCCCCCATGGCCACGTGGACGTAAGGTCTAACCTGCAGGAATTGGCTATGAAGGAGCTTAACGCAGCTAACGACATACTGCTGGGCAGAAACGCTGCCAAACCCGAGGCCATAGAGACGACATCCATAAGTCCAGGTCTGGTCGCTGAAGTAGCCGCCGAGGCGGCCGGCGAAGCGGGCACCGCGGAACACGTGTTACCCGAGCAGCTTGAAGCCGGAGGCGTCGAGGGCATCGAGCACTTCATAGGCGAACAGGCCATGTCGGGTGAACATGGCCCTATGTTCACGGCATTGGTCGCCGACAAGGAAGATACCGGCATCCACGAACTGCCGCTTGCCGCTTAGGCGGCCTCGGCATCCATGATCGACAATAGCTCGTCGGCGCTGGCGGCCGCCATCAGCCGTTCGCGCAGCTCCTTGGCGCCGTCAAAGTTATTTATATAGATCTTGCAGAACTTGTTGAGCGTATGTATGTGGCGTTCGCGGCCTTGCCAGGTCTTATCGAACAGTTCCACGTGCCGGCGGTACAGCCCTATTTTCTGCTCCTCGCCATAATCGGTCCACGGGCTTTCCGGGGCGAACACGAACGGGTCGTGGAATACGCCCCGTCCGATCATGATGCCATCCAGTCCATGCCTTTCTGCCAGTTCAATGCCTTGCGCGCGGCTCTCTACGTCGCCGTTGCCGACCAGCAGCGTCCCGAGCGCCAGTCTGTCGCGAAGTTCACGGGCGCGGCCTATGAATCCCCAGTCGGCGGGCACGTCGCTCATCTGTTTCTTGGTGCGGCCATGGATGATCAGCATATCCAGGTCATGGCCCAGTAGGAACTCTATCCATGACATGTCGGGCGTATTGAAGCCGGTGCGGGTCTTCACGCTAAGCGACAACT
>DASUOD010000026.1:0-4859 GCA_036276795.1 Saccharimonadales bacterium (SeqCode) | reverse complement strand
GCGTTCTTCGGTGTCCGGCCCTATCCATAAGGTATAATAGGCACCGACATGGGCAAACAAGTAATCCTGACCGGTCTGCGAGCCAACAACGACCTCCACATAGGCAATTATCTGGGGGCCTTGCTCCCTATGGTCGACATGGCCAAAGAACGCTCGGGCGAGTACCAGGTGAACCTGATGGTGGCCGATCTGCACAGCTTTACTACACCGGTGGACCATGCCAAGCTCCAGGAGCAGATCAGGCAGAACCTGAAAGTGTTCGTGGCTGCCGGCCTGCCGCTCGACAACGACGCCATCCACGTTTTCCGCCAGAGCTACGTACCAGCCCACTCCGAGCTGGCCATAGTCCTGGATTCGTTCACGGGCATGGGCGAGATGTCGCGCATGACGCAGTTCAAGGATAAATCCGCCAAATTAAGCGAAGAACGCGTCAGCGTAGGCCTGTTCAATTACCCGGTGCTGATGGCGGCCGACATATTGCTGTACGGGGCCGGGTATGTGCCGGTGGGCGACGACCAGACCCAGCACCTGGAATTCGCGCGCGATATCGCGGAGCGTATGAACAACAGGTTCGGCGAGCTGTTCACGGTGCCGAAGCCGGTCAGGGAACAGCACGGGTTCTTCGGCAAGGACCAGGGCCTGCGCGTCCGCGACCTGCAGAATCCGGCCAAGAAGATGAGCAAGAGCGAGGAGTCCGGCAAGGGGGTCATATTCCTGACCGATAGCCCGGAGCAAGCACGCAAGAAGATAATGTCCGCCGAGACCGACAGTCTGGGCGAAGTACGGCACGATTACGACAAGCAACCGGGCGTGAGCAACCTGCTGGATATGCTGGGTCTGTTCGGCGGCGACCCCGGCAAGTTTACTGGCCAGAAGCAGTACGGACCGCTCAAGGAAGCGGTGGCCGACGCCGTGGCGGCATTCCTGGATGATTTCCAGAAACGTTTGGCGCAGGTTGACGAGCAGGCTATCCTGGCCAAGCTCAAATCTTCCGAACAAGAGATGAACCGGCAAGCGAACGCCACCCTGCTGAAAGTCCAAAAAGCCGTCGGCCTGAGGTAGCCATGGATAGTGCCGAGACTGCCAGGGCGGAACGCCTGGACCAATATGTCACGCGCCAGGTACCGGGCTTGAGCCGCAGTTCCGCGGCCAAGCTGATAGAGACAGGCAAGGTGTCGGTCAACGGCGAGGTCCAGCGCAAATCCGGTTACAGGGTCAAGCCGGAAGACAAGATAGACGTAGGTTATGACGTGGCGGCGGCGGGCCGGGTGCCGGCCATCGACCTGTCTGTCATCTACGAAGATGACGATTGCGTGGTCATAAGCAAACCGGCGGGCGTACTGAGCCATAGCAAAGGCGCCTTCAACCCGGAGGCGACGGTAGCTACCTGGTTGAGCAGCCGGGTGAAGGGTATGGAGGGCGAACGGGCCGGCATAGTGCACAGGTTGGACCGCGGCACTTCCGGCGTGATGATCTGCGCCAAGACACCCGCGGCGCTGGCGTGGTTGCAGAAACAGTTTTCACAGCGCAAGATGGTCAAAGAATACGTGGCGGTTGTGAGCGGCGAATTGGATAAGCCCGAAGCGATCATCGACATGCCCATAGAGCGCAATCCCAAGCGTCCCCAGACTTTCCGGACCGGCGCCGGCGGTAAGCCCGCGGTAACGGCGTACAGAGTGCTAAGGACCGGGGGCGGCCATAGTCTGCTTGAGCTTAAGCCCGAGACCGGACGGACCCACCAGCTCAGGGTGCACCTGGCCAAGATAGGCCATCCCATCGCGGGAGATGAGCTCTACGGCGGCCGGGCCGCCAAGCGCCTGTTCCTGCATGCCAAGAACCTGACCGTGACCCTGCCGGGCCGTGAGCGCAAGACTTTCGGGGCGCCCGTGCCGCCGGAGTTCGACAAGGAGCTGGACGCATGAACGATCTGCTGCTGCATCCCCAGACCCGCCGCCGCCTGGAAGCGTATATCGCGGCTCCGTCCCACGCCCTGATGCTTGTAGGCCCGGACGGCAGCGGCAAGCGCACGCTGGCCGAGAACCTGACCGAAACGGTGCTGGGGCTTGGGCAGGGCAGCTTCGCCGCGCATCCCTATGTATTGCTGATAGCTCCGGAAGAGCCCGGCAAGGCCATCGGCATAGAGGCCGTCCGCCAGCTGGAAAAGTTCCTGGCGCTAAAGGTGCCCGGCAAGCCAAAAGAACATGACCGCGCCGTAGTTCTGGAAGATGCCCACCTGCTGACCCGCGAAGCCCAGAACGCATTGCTGAAGATGCTGGAAGAGCCCCCGGCCGGAACCGTACTTATCCTGACGGTCAATCATGAGCAGGCCGTCCTGCCCACCATACGTTCCCGCGCCCAGGCCGTGCCCGTGGACCGGCTGGAAAAACAGGTGCTCGAAGATCATTTCGGCGGCAAGGGCTTCGACAAGCAGGCGATAGCGCGCGCCTACGCGATAAGCGCCGGCCTGCCCGGCCTGATGCATGCCTTGCTGGACGAATCGGACCACCCGTTGCTGGAAGCCACGGAAAAGGCGCGCCAACTGCTCAGCCAGACCGCCTACGAGAGGCTGGCCATGGCGGACGTACTGGCCAAGGACCGTGCCCTGGCCATGGACGTGGCCGTCATACTCCAGCAGATGGCCCACATCAGCCTGCAGACCGCCACCGGTCCGGCTGCCAAAAAGTGGCAGTCGGTGCTGGAGGCCGGCTACGAGGCCGCCGGTGCGTTGGCCGCCAACGCACAGCCCAAGCTGGCGCTCACCAAGCTTATGCTAAGCCTGTAAAACCTTATGTTATACTTGGATTCGTAAATGGTAGAGCTACTTATACTGGTGGTGTTCGCTTTCCTGGCGTACCAGAATGCCGTCGTACACGATGACGAGTTCGCCAACGTGTCCCGCAGGGTAGGCGACAGATTGGGCAAGCTTTGGGATATAGCGCATCAGGGCATGCGCGAGAACCGTTTCCTGCGCGCGGAAAAGGCCCTGCTTACCATCCTGAAGATCGACGAAAAGAACGCCGCGGCCTACAACCGCCTGGGAATACTTTATGCCAAGCAGAAGGAATACCGCGACGCCATCGATTGCTTCGAGATAGCCTCTTCCATTGAATCCACGGCTTCCAGTCTGCACAACCTGGGCCTGATTTATTACGAAACGGAGAACTACGAGAAAGCCGCCGTCGCCTTCGAACAGGCGTTGAAGCTGGAAGACAATCTGGCCGCCCGCCATGTAGCATACGCCAAGGTCCAGGAGAAGCTCGGTAATGACAAGCTTATGTTCCAGGAGCTGGAAAGGGCTGTCGGCTTGGAGCCCAACAAAGAGACCTACAGCCTGCTCATAAAGGCCTACAAGGAGCACGGCATGACAAAGGAAGCCGACATCGTTGAAGACAAGCTCAAGAAGCTGATAGTGCCGGCCGGCCGCGCCAAACGCATCCTGCGCCCCCGCCGCGTAGTGGTATAGACTTATAGGAGCTTTAGTTTTATAATAAGCTGATGAAATCAGCGGAAGCCGTAGGGGTGGTCCAGGCCGGCGCCACAGGCGTCGTGGCAGACATGTTCCGGGAGTACGCCGGACGCCCGGATTCACCGTTCAGTCTGGAGGCCGTGGCTACGGCGAACCATCCCGAACTTCACGGCAAAAGGCTCGGAGAGGCAGGTATAGATGTGCCGTCTTCCCTGGAGGACGTTCCCGTCATAAGCATGACGGATGCCATAGAGAACACCGATGCGCCGCTGGTATTTTCGGGCCTTCAGACCAAGATAGCGGCACGCTACGAGGATCGCCTGGCGGCCGGCCGCCTGGTGGTCACCAACGCGTCCGCCAACCGCGAAAGACCGGACGTACCCGTGGTTAGCGCGTTCACCAATCCGCAGCAGATAGACCAGCTGTTCGCGCGCGACATGGAGGGCAGGATAATCGCCGGCGGCAACTGCATGGCCGCCATCATGTCCGTGCCTTTGGCCCCGATCCACCGCGCCATAGGCATAGAAAGCATGGCCGTGAGCACCATGCAGGGCTGGAGCGGCGCCGGCCTTAAGGAGCTTCCCGAAGATCCCGGCACCGGCCACATACCCATAGAGGGCGACGAACAGAAGAAGATCCAGACGGAGCCGAACGAATTCCTTAGCCCGGACATGGACATACCCGAAGCCATCCTGATAGGAGCCGAGCCCAGGAGGGGCCCTTGGCTCAGGGGCCACCACGCCCAGATGGCCCTGACACTGGCCCGGGATACCAGCAAGCAGGAAATCGAAGCGCTATGGCGCGGTTTCGAAGCCCCCGAAGAACTCGGGGAGGTAAGGTCCCAGATCAGGGCCGTAAGCCAGATCGGCGGCGACAAGTGGCCCAAACGCCACCAGCCGATAAGGCCCGTCAAGCTGGAACACGGCGGTCTCTTATTCACCAACGCCACGCCCAACAGGCTGAACCGCATACAGCCCATGCGCGTCCATGCCCACATCATGGGGTTCGATCCGGTCGACCCGCGCAGGGTCGTCCTGGAGGTGGCGGGGGATAACCTTATACAGGGAGCCGCCGGCGGCAACATCTTGAACGCCATCTACGCCCGTTCCCAAGGATACATATAACCGGTATAGTCAGTAACTTAATTCACAGACAAGCCGTACCGGCTCTTATTATCATGCAGACAAATATATATCTCTAAAATTTTCATCAATTCTAGTTAGGAACGGCACGGTTCCGGCTTTGGCCGCGTCTGCCGTAAGGAGGGTATAATGATAAAAAGAATCAAATTAAGTAAGACATGGCTGGCTACGGTCGTGGCGGTCATGACCCTGTCGGTCGCTACCATAGGCGTGGTAAATTCCAGGGTCTACGCGGACGGGGATGGCAGCCC
>DASUOD010000025.1:0-4312 GCA_036276795.1 Saccharimonadales bacterium (SeqCode) | reverse complement strand
AATACATGGACGACAACGTCGAAGAAAAGGTGCGTACGAACATACGGGAGGCCGCCGGCAAGCTCAAAGCGGCCGGTGCCACCGTCGGCGAGGTCAGCATACCGTCCATGCCGCTGTCGCTGGCTGTGTACTACATACTCTGCCCGGCCGAGGTCAGCAGCAACCTTAGCCGCTATGACGGGCAAAGGTACCCATACAGCTATAAGGATGCCAAGACGCTGGACGAAAGCTACACCCAGAGCCGTTCGCGCGGCTTCGGCGCCGAGGCCAAACGCCGCATCATGATCGGCACGCACGTATTGTCCAGCGGCTACTACGAGGCTTATTACATGAAGGCCCAGACCGTGCGCACCAAACTCATCGATGAGTTCGAAAAGGCGTTCAAGGAATATGACTTCCTGATGGGTCCGGTCTCGCCCACATTGCCTTTCAAGATAGGCGAGAAGACGGCCGATCCCTTGCAGATGTATCTGGCGGACCTGCTCATGACCGGTTCCAACCTGGCGGGCATTTGTTCCATCAGCGTGCCGTCCGGCCGGGTGGACGGCCTGCCGGTAGGCCTTCAGATCATGGCGCCCCAGCGCGCCGACCGCGCCCTGCTTGAACTGGCCCGTCAGGCCGAGGAGGTGCTGGCATGAGGCTCATACCTTTCCGGCGCCGGCGCAAGGTCAAGCCGAAGCGCTTCACCGGGCGCTGGCAGGAGCTGCAGAAGCACTGTGCCAGCCGCAAGACCTGGCCGCAAGCCATAGCCGAGGCCGACGACCTGTTGGGGCACGCGCTCAAGAAAGCCGGATACAAGGGGAAGAACATGGGCGAACGTCTGGTAGCTGCCCAGCACGATCTGACGGACAACGAAAGGGTCTGGCTGGGCCACAAGCTGCGCAAGCGGTTGTCACAAGACGATATCGACGTACGTAAACTCAAGAAACAGGACGTGCTGGATGCGCTATCCGGCTTCCGCCAGGCCCTGCGCGACTTGGGGGCGTTGGAGTAGCCATGCTAGACGCCACGACCTTGGCCGCATACCGCGCTACCATCGGCATAGAATGCCACGTCCAGCTCAAAACGAAGACCAAACTGTTCGCAGCCGTAGGCAACGATGCCCGCGAGGCGCCGCCCAACACGCTCGTCAGCCATATATGCTTCGGCCTGCCGGGCGCCCTGCCGGTGCTTAACGAGGAGGCCCTGCACCTGGCCACACGGGCGGCTTTCGCCCTCGGTACCGAGCCGGAGCGTTTCAGCAAGTTCGATCGCAAACATTATTTCTACCCCGACCTGCCCAAGGGCTACCAGATCAGCCAGTACGACGAACCGATAATCGCCCAGGGCGCCGTCACCATCGAAGTCGACGGCAAACCGGTGAAGGTCGGTATAACCCGCGCTCACCTGGAAGAGGACGCAGGCAAGAACACCCATCCCGCCGGCGCCGACTACAGCCTGGTGGACCTGAACCGTGCCGGGACGCCTCTGCTGGAAATTGTCTCGGAGCCCGACATACACACTGCCGCCGAGGCCAAGGCCTATGCCCGGGAACTGTACCTGCGCATGAAGTACGCCGGCGTGTCCGACGCCGACCTGTACTACGGAAATATGCGGTTCGACGTCAACGTCAGCGTCAGCAGGACCGGCACCCTGGGAACGCGCACCGAAACCAAGAACCTGAACAGCTTCCGTGCCGTCGAAAAAGCCGTCGAATACGAGATCAAGCGTCAGGCCGAACTGTTGGAAAAGGGCAAGGCCGTGGTCCAGGAAACCCGAGGCTGGAACGATGCCAAGCAGAAGACGTTCGCCCAACGCAGCAAGGAAGAGGCCGAGGATTACCGCTACATGCCCGAACCCGACATCCCGCCCATCGTGCTCGAAAAATCATTCATAGAAGAAATCAAGGCCGAGATGCCCGTGATGCCGGACGAATGGCGCAAACGCCTTGGCGCCCTGGGCGTCGAACAGAAGACGGTCGAGCTGATGATAGATATCCAGGCGGACCGCCCGGAGTACGAGTATCTGGAGTTCATAGAAGCCAACCTGAACGACAAGGATTTCGCCAAATGGATCACCAACACCTTCGTGAACATCATCGAGCCTCTGCGGGCTGATTCGGATACATTCACCAAGCATGACTGGGCCGACACCTTGCCGCATATCTACAAGCTCATCAAAGACGGCAAGCTCAGCTCATCGCGCGCCAAAGATCTCATAAATGACGTGTTCACCTTGAACGCCGTACCTAAGGACATCCAAGGAATGGCCGAACAGAAGGGTTATATCCAGGTTTCCGACGAAGGCGCGATCGCCACGATAGTCGCCCAGGTCATAAAGGACAACCCCAAGGCTGCGGGAGACGTGAAAGACGGGGAGATGAAAGCCATAGGCTTCCTTGTCGGCCAGGTGATGAAGGCGTCCAAGGGCCAGGCCAATCCGTCCCTTGCCCAGCGGCTTATCAAGAAGCAGCTCGGCATATAATTCCTAAGACAGTCTTACTCCTTTCGATGTTCGGGATAATCGGACTGTTCCGACGTGCCAGCATGTTGCCGGTTGAATAGCTTGGTGACCGCGGAACTGCCTAATTCTTTCACGAGATCCGATGCGGAACGGCTTTCTTCGGCGGCTGTTTCACGTATCATACGCAGTAGGTTGCCCACGGCTTGTTCCAGCCATTCCTTCTTATCGAATGGGCCAAGTGACAGATCATGTACCAGATACCCGGCGATGACCCTGATACTGCGATGCATGAAGGGCAGGCGGCCCGGGGCCGGGTCATCAGACGTTCCTTCTAGCACGCGGGCTTCCTCTAAAAGTCGCTCGGTGGTGGGTGTCACTGAAGTCTTGTAGTCGCCGCCGATGTTCATGAGATCGGCGCGGACCAATATCTTATCTTCAATAGAAACCGGCACCCTTTCCACCTCGGTAGACAATATGGCTTGTATCCCGACGACTATGTCCTCGGTGCTCATGCCGTATTCCTGCTGTGTAGCGTACGCCCGGAGTATCCTTGCTGCATACGCCTCTTTCGACGCGGTGTCGTCCAGCGCTGCTCTCTGATAGTACCCGGCATCGTGGAAAAGGGCTGCACCGATCAAGGCTTTTCTGTTAACTTCGATACCGTTGCCTTCACAAGCGTCTGCCAAGCACATGGCATCCCACAGGACTCTCTGGGCATGATCGAAGTTATGATGAGCGAGGTCGATATATTGCTTGCCGGCATCTGTCCAGAGGGTTTCGAATTGCTGGCGGCCAAAGCCCGCTTTTTCGCCCCATTGTGACCAGAATTGTTCCTGAGCCCGTACCGGGTCTGCAGGTATTTCGTATTGACCAGGCACTAAAGCGGGTGAACGTGACTCCGACATAATAATTTGATTATACCTCTATATTATTATATGACAAGTATTATTCCATGTTTCGGGCATGATACAATCTAGGGCATGGCACAGCAGAAAGTGACCAAAGCAGTCATCGCCGCAGCGGGTTTCGGTACCCGTTTCCTGCCGCAGACCAAGGCCATGCCCAAAGAGATGCTGCCGCTCATCGACAAACCGATCATCCAGCACATAGTGGAAGAACTGGTGGAGGCCGGTATCACCGACATCGTGATCGTCACCGGTTACCACAAGCGCACCATCGAGGACCATTTCGACCACATCAGCGCCGATTTGCGCCAGAATCTTAAGAACGGCGGCAAGGAAGAACTGCTCAAGGCCACCAGTAAGATATCCAACCTGGCCAATTTCGCCTACATACGCCAGAAAGGGCCTTACGGTACCGGCACGCCCCTTCTGAACGCCGCCCATCTTATAGGCGACGAACCGTTCGTCTATACGTTTGCCGACGACTTCGTCCAGGCCAAACCCGCGCGTTTCCAACAGCTCATAGACGTCAATGCCGAGCGTGGCGGTTCAGTGCTGTCCTGCGTGCGCCGCGACGGCGACAACGACTACAAGCGCTACGGCTACGTGGCCGGCAAAGAGGTCGCCGACGGACTGGTCGACATGACCACTATCGTCGAAAAGCCCGGCAGCCGCGATAAATCGCCGTCCGACCTGGCATCGGTCAGCGGCTACGTGTTCGAACCCGCGCTGTTGGACTATCTGCAGAAGAACCTGGACAACTATGACGGCAAGGGCGAGTTCATGATCCAGGACGCCATGCAGCAGATGATAGACGACGGGTACAAGGCCTACGGGTGTGAGGTCAAGAACGGCATGTATCACGACACCGGGAACCCGCTGGAATACCTGAAGACCGTATTCGAGTTCGCTTTGCAGCGTGACGATATAAATTCACAGCTCACCGATTTCCTGCGTGAAAAATTAAA
>DASUOD010000024.1:0-7400 GCA_036276795.1 Saccharimonadales bacterium (SeqCode) | reverse complement strand
CGCCGCCTCCCTGGACCGTTCCCGCCACCAGCATGTGCTGGTCGAATATGCTGATGTCGGACGATTGCGAACCGAAATCAATGACAAGGGCGGGATCGCCGGAATTGCTGTCAAGCGAGAAAAGGCGCCCCGAAGAATTCAGCGTGGATTCTATAAGCACCGTTTCCAACCCCATTATCCGGGCCAGATCCAAATAGGAATCAACGATTATCTTGGGTACGGCGACCAGGAAGAGCGATGTGGAGTCGTCGGTCTGTTTGACGACTTCATAGTCTACGTAAAGCTCTTCCAGAGGCATGGATATATACTGTTCCGCCTCCAGCTCCACGGCCTCCCTCATTTCCTTGGCCTGAAACGTAGGTAATTGAAGCGCGCGCGAAAACGTACGGTACGCAGGGATCGCCAGCGCTACTCGGCCGGTAGTTATGTCGCCTATTAGGTTGTGCTGGAAAAGGTCCAGGGCTGCCTGCGCTATGACTTCCGGCTGGATGACCACGCCATCCCGCTGCGCGGACTTATCGAAATGGGCGAAGCCGTAGCCTATCACCTTGTGATGGCGGTCCTTGGACGAGGCCTTGGACCTTTCTTCCACCTGCATGACCTTCAGCGAGCCGTGTCCGATATCCATGCCGAACAAAGGCTTGTCGTGGAAGAAGACAGGGGTCTTAGCTGATTTCATGGTTTTCATATGGCATGGCCCACCCAAGCATAAGGGTATTTAACCTTAGTATAGCAAAACAATGGGGATTAAAGACGCTGATAACGCACGGCCCTCCATGAAAGATCCACCGGTATGTCGTTCACAGGGAAGTCCGGATCCAATCTAAGGTCGAAAGGCGTGCCCGGATTGGTCGCTACATATATGTTCTTACCGCCGATGCCGCCCAGGGCCGGGTCAGCGCCGAACTTGGTCTTATCCAGACAGATGCCGTTGACCGCCAGTAAGTAGGCCGCCGGTGCGATGGTAGTACCGGCGTTGCCCAGATAGGCCGCGCCGCCATATGGGCAGTCATGTATCTTTGAAGCCGGATCCGAGCCGTAGACTATGAAGACTATGGGGCCGCTGCCGGCAGAGGTATGCAGTGCCCCGAAATTCACATCGCCTTCGACGAAGACGTATTTGACAGCTGAATCCGGGTTGTTGAAGGTAGGCTCGCAGGCGGACGAAGCGCAAAAGCTAGCCCTGATGTGCGCGTTGTCGGTGATATTGTACGTAGCCGAGCCCAGATCTATATCCCCGTTCGAACCGCAGTTGCTGCTTACGTTGCTGTCCTTGTCGGGATAGTGGGTTTTCTTGGTGTTGCCGGTCGAAGGTATGGTCCTTGGTGATGATCCCGCGGTCCAATCGGCGCAACCGGTGGGAGAATCCTGATAAGTCTCATCCATGAACTGACTCCACGGTATATAGGTGGACTGCAGAGTCGATACATTGTTCTGGTTGGCTAACACGTTGAAGTCCGCGTTGCTGGTGTTGCCGGGCGGAGATATGCAGTTGCTGTACGATAGCGTTATGTTCGTCCTTGTCTGTGCAGGGTCGCTGAAAGAACCGGGCTTTACCAGGTTGCCGCTGCCGCCAATCGAGCAGTTCGTAGCACCTGTGTTCTTGCCGGCCACGTATATGTTTTCGACTACCAGGTTGGTGGTGTTCTTGGCCATATGAACGAACCCGTTGGCATATATGTCCCTGGCGTACAGGTTCTTCACGCCGCTGCTTATATAAATTATGTTACGGCTGATGACCGAAGAAGCGGCCGTAGTGGAGCTGCGCTGCACAGTCACCCTTATGGTGCGTTTGTATTTGGCGGTAGCGGCTGTTTTTGGCAGGTAAACCTGGCCCACGGCGGTCACAACCTTCTCCTTGCTTGATGAGCCGTCTGCCACCGATACCGTGTATGTGGCCTTGTACGAGTCGGCGGTCAGTATGTCAACTTCCGTGGCGCTACCCGTGTAGCTGTCGTTGCCGCTGTTCAAAACCGCTATGGCGGCATCGGCGCCGGATTCTGCCGCGTACTGGGCTTCGAGCGCCAGTATACGGCCGTGAGAGCGGTTCAGGTTGGCATTGGCAAGTCCGAATACGCCCAGCAGGACGATACTAAGGAATATAAGCACGCTCACTATGGCGACCAGCACCATTCCCCTTTGGTCATCCCTGAGTCGTTTGAGGCTGCGTCCGTTCATCATTTAGTTCCTGAGGGCCACCCTTATTACTGTCTGGTTCGAAGTGTCGGCCCCGCTATGCAGCTGAGCCTTCTTGAAGAGTTTCAGTTTGAATTCCACCACTTCCACCGATGGGAAATCCGGCCCTATGTACTCACCGGTGTTTGGGTCCGTGATTGACGTGTAATCTATGGTGTTGCCGGACCGCGAGAAGTAACGTAGATCGACCGCGGACACGTTCTCGGCTACTACCGTATCGGCCGGACAGCTCTGGCTGGCGACCGAAGCCGGGCAGGTGGTCTTGGCGCGGTTACCGGGGGCGTAAGGGTTGGCTATGACCCTTGCCAGAAGCTGTTTGGTGTTGCCGTCCATGTAAAGTATCACGTCGTCCTGATACGGCACGCTGCCGTTCAGTATGACATCTTTCGAAGTGTCGATGCTGGGCCGGTTGAAATATATGACCGGAGTTATGGTGCCGGCGCCTCCTATATTGATGGCGCCCGGGACGGCATGGATTATTCTCCAGTGGTTGCCAGATGGGTCGGAAGGCTCTGGATCTCCGGCATTGTCGTCGGGCAGATTATTCTGATTTATCAGACCGGCCGCGGAATTTATGGCGTCGCGCAGATAATCACCTGCATTCAGCCGGCTGACGAAAGTGTTCTCGTCGGACTCTAACACCGCCGTATTGGTCCAAAGGTTAAGGGCGAATGCCGTTACCACGCCCATGATGATCGAACCGGCGATTATCACGGCCAGCAATTCCACTATGGTCAGCCCGTTTTCATCAGCCCGCAATCTCATTGCTGACCTATACCGTTCCTGGTTATCAGCATGCGAAGTTGCACCGGCGGCAGATCCTGATTGGGGGCCGGGTACCCGACGCTTATGGACACCACCTTCGAATCAGGTATGGATTTGAGCGGATCCGAAGCGTCCAGGTCAGAGGTGTCGGTCACTTCCAGGGACGGAGCGTAAGTGATGGTGGCGGTGCCGCCGTTTTCCGCGGCGAAGGTGTTGTTCGGGTAACAGTTCGTCGTATCGGTCAGGGAATTGAACTCGAGTGCGCGGTCAAGCTCCGGACAGGCGCTTACCACGGCATACATCTCGTTCAGCTGGCGTGAAACATAATAAGTGTGGCGTAGCGCATTGTAGGAATTTACCACGCCGGCGACCATCAAGGGTATGATTATGATGGCTATGACTATCTCGACTATGCTAAAGCCGTCTTCGTTCAACCGTCCCCGATATCGTTTCATTGGTGAAACCATGCTTATGGTTAATTATACGTAACCATGCCGCGTTGTCACAACATCAGCATGACCGCGACATGCGAGAACCCCGGACTTATAGCCCGGGGTCCTGGTGCGTCAGCGTTACGTTAGTCCAGATTGGTCTTCTGAACCTTGGTAGCTCCGTTGACGGTACCTTCGTAAGTAGCCGTCAGCGTGTACGTAGCACACTGGGTGTCGTCAGTTTCGCAGCTGGTACTGCCGTCACTGGCCCGTACCGCGTAGCCGTACTGCTTGGAGGGCGAGGTGCTGTCTAACAGCGTCTTGCTCCGGTCGGGGTTCGAAGGATCGATGAGGGCACCGGTGTCCAGACTCTTCATGTTAGTGCTGAGCCAGGAGGCGCTGTTCATGTCGGTGAGCGACGGGTAATAGCCGCTGTTCTGGAAGAAAGCTTCGAGCTGGGTCTGTATCGTCGCGATGTCGGACGAGCGCTTACTGTTGCGTGCCTTGGCCTGGATGCCGCTGTAAGTAGTGACTACGAGCAGTGCCAGGATGCCGATTACCACGATGACGATCAGAAGTTCGACGATCGTGAAACCGCTGTTACGTTTTTTAAGTGAGATCATGGGAGCCCACCCTCCTTGTTTTAATTGTGTTGCTATTGATATTGATCTTTGTGACCGGAGCGGCCGCAAGTATCTGGCTATGATTATAACCATAAGCGGTCTGAGGTCAAGTAAGCTGTGGATAATTAGCGACCGGCTTAAGTACCGACGTTCTTGCTAAGGTTCGCTATCGGCCCCATCACGCTGGCGGCTATCAGGCCCACGCCGGCGCCCAGGATTATTATCATCACCGGCTCTATGATGGCGGCCAGGCCGTCTATCAGCACCGACACCTCTTCTTCATAGAAATCGGCTATCTTGACCAATACGGTATCGATCTGTCCGGTCTCTTCGCCCACCATTAACATCTGCGCCACTATGGGAGGGAAGTGTTTGCTCTTGCTGAGGGGCTCGCTCAGGGGCTTACCATTCCTGACTTCTTCAGCAGCGTCTTTCAACTCCTTTTCTATTACCTTGTTGCCCAGCGCGGCTCCCGTGACCTGCAGCGCGTCCAGCACGCTCACGCCGGCGCCCATCAAAGATGCGAACGTGCGCGAGAACCGGGCTATGGCCACTTTCAGCACTATGGTCCTGACTATGGGCAGACGTAGAAGCAGGCCGTGGAACCAGTACTTGCCCGCATCCGTGCGTATGTAACGCAGGAAGAAGGATAACGCTATGCCTGCCAAAAGAAGGACGAAGAACAGGTTGGGCAGATTGTACAGGGCCCTGAAGGGAAATCCTAACGGACCCATGCTTCCCAGGCTATGGAGGACGGAACTTAACACCGGTATGTGCTCCATGATGCCGTTGTCCTTGCAAAAATTGCTGATATTGAGCAATACCCGGGTATAAATCGGCAATTCGGCGTCGGGTCCGCCCAGCGACGTCAGGATGACCGCCAGTTTAGGCACGATGAACAACATGATGCCGAAGAACGCGATGACGGTGACGCTTAGGATGACCATGGGGTACATCATGGCGCTTTTTACCTTCTTGCGGATGGAAGCATCCTTCTCCACCTGGGTGGCCAGGCGCTTGAGTATGTCATCCAGTATGCCGCCCTCTTCGCCGGCACGCACCATGTTTACGTAGACCTCGGAGAAAACGTCAGGGTATCTGGCGAAAGAGTCGCCCAGGGGCGCTCCGCCTTCCACGTCTTTGGTGATGCCTCCCAGGACCTCGCGCAGGTAGGGATTGGCGGCATCTTCCTGCAGGGCGGCCAGTGACTTAGCCAGCGGCACACCGGCCGTTATCATGGTGGATAGCTGCCGCGTGAACACCACCAGATCGCCTATCTTGACCTTCGGCTTGGCGCTGAAGAAGCTCCTCCCCTTGTTGGATTTACCACCCGCCCTGTCCTCCTGCACGATCATGGGGTGGACGCCCTGCTTGGCCAGCATGGATAATAAGGCCTGCCGGGTAGCGGCCTCGGCCCTTCCCGATACGGTCTTGCCATCCTTGTTTACTGCTCTGTAAGTGAACTGCATGTCACTGATCCTGCGCCGTGACCCTAAGGACTTCCTCTATGGTGGTCTGGCCGCGGAATGATTTGATAAGGCCGTCCAACTGCATGGTCAGCATACCTTCGGATATGGCTGCTTTCTCGATAGCTTCGCTGGTCTCGTTGGCGACTATCATCTTCTGGACGGCGCTTGAATTATTAAGCACTTCGTATATACCTATGCGGCCCTTGTAGCCGGTGTGGTTGCAGTTATCGCAACCTTCCTCGTGCGCCTTCCAGAGCCGGGCGATCCCGGACGACGTGGTGCTCAGGTCATCCACGTCCTTGGCGGTGCCGGATTTGCCTATGCCGCCTTTCTGGGCGGCATCTTCCAGTTCGTGCAACCGCTTCACGCCGCCGTTGTCGCTGATACGGAAAGTCTTCTCGACCTGTTGGACCACTGTGGAGTCAGGTTTAAATGATTCCCGGCACTCCACGCATAACCGGCGCACCAGGCGCTGGGCTATGACCACCCGAACCGTGCTGGCTATCAGGAAAGGCTCCACGCCCATATCCAGCAGACGGGGCAGACAGGTGGCGGCGTTGTTGGTGTGCAGGGTACTGAAGACCAGGTGGCCGGTCAGCGCGGCCTGCACGGCCAGTTCGGCCGTCTGCTGGTCGCGGATCTCGCCCACCATGATGATGTTCGGGTCCTGGCGCAGAAGGGCGCGCAGCCCGCTTTCGAAGGTCATTCCGGCCAGAGGGTTCACCTGCACCTGGTTGGCGCCGATCACGTGGTATTCCACCGGATCTTCGACGGTGGATATATTCACGTTCGGCGTATTGATTGAACTGAGCACGCTGAACAGGGTAGTGGATTTGCCCGAACCGGTCGGTCCGGTCACAAGCACCATGCCATGCGGCTCCACTATGGCGGCTTTCAGACTGGCGAATGCTGTGCCCCAGAAACCCAGCTCCACGAAATCGGCCGGCTTGCTTGATTCGTTAAGTATGCGTATGGCGACCTTCTCGCCGTCCATTATGGGCAGCGTGGATACGCGCAAGGCATATATGGCGCCGTTGATCTCTACCTTGAAGCGCCCATCCTGCGGGGCGCGGTGCTCGTCTATCTTCATGTTGCTCAGTATCTTTATCCGGCTCACCAGCGCCCCCAGCATCTTACGCGGCAGCTTGTTGGCCTCGCGCAACAGCCCGTCGATACGGTAGCGTACCACCACGTCGTTCTCGCGCGGCTCTATATGTATGTCGCTGGCGCCGGACTTCACGCCGTATTCAAGGAGTATGTTCACCGTCTGGGCTATGGGCGAGTCCTCGGCTACCTCGCTCTCATCGACCTCCTCTTCGGCCTCCGACTCGTCGTCGCTGGCTATCACCTTGGTGAGTTCAGTGCTGATATTGCCTTGGTACTGGTCCAGCGCGCTCTTCAACAGACTGCCGGTCGTTATGTAGACCTTCAGGTCGTTGCCGAGCTGTCTCTGCAGGAAGTTAATGGCCTGGATGTCGTCCGGATCCTCCATGGCCACCAGCTTGACGCCTTTCTTGTCCACGTCGAACACCACGGCGTTATACTGTCTGGCTATGCGTTCGGGCAGGAGCTTCAACTTGTCGCGTTTTATCTCCCGGGCGTTAAGTTCTATGAACGGCGCCTCGATCTCTTCGGCGTAAAGCTTGGTAAGATCCTTCTCGCTCAGCAGACTGGCCTTCAGCACGGTATCTTTCAAGGACTTCTTGTCAGTCTTGGCCTGCTCCTTCAGCTCCGACAGCTTGGACTTGTCGGCCTTGCCGCTCTTGGTAAGCAGTTTTTCGACCAGCGAATCGGCAATGTTCATATTTTTATCTTTACAGGCCCGCCCATAATGGGTTCATTCTAACAGATGGGCTATTAAAACGTAAGCAGTTCAAAGATTAAACTATCATTAAAGTCGGGAAGGAAATAAGCTT
>DASUOD010000023.1:0-2450 GCA_036276795.1 Saccharimonadales bacterium (SeqCode) | reverse complement strand
TCGGGAGCAGACTTATAAGTAATAAGGGAGCCTCACAAATGGCAGGAACCAAAGCTGGCGGCCAAGCCGCCGCCGCAACCAACAAGACGAAGTACGGCAAGGACTTCTACGCCAAGATCGGTGCCAAGGGCGGCAAGATCGGCCGTACCGGCGGATTCTACGCCAACCGCGAACTGGCCCGCAAGGCCGGCGCCATGGGCGGCCGCATCAGCCGGCGCACCAAGAAGGCAGCCTAGATAACGGCGGACGGGGAAACTCTCCGGCCCTCGCATGATCTCCGTCCTGGGTGCCCTGGGGCGGAGATTTCTTTTAATAAAGGAATGAATAACGAATGAGCGGACGGCATTTACCGAGCCTGGATATCTTCCATAATGTGGTCAACGTGGACAGGGAAGACGTGGCCGGTCTTAGCCGTGCCCTTATAGGCGATGAGTCGGACTATGTTTCCGATAGAAGGCGCGAAGAGGTCCAGGAACGGAGCGAGGCGGTGCGTAAACTACTCAGGCCGGCCCGTCTGCTAAGGGCGGAGACCATCGTCCACAGCGAGCTTCTGCGGCTTCATCAATACGCCGGGATCAACGATCCGGGCGAGGAGCATATAGATGAACTCTCCGCATATATGGATGAGGTACTCTCGGGAACCTGGCCCGATCACATAGTCGATACTCCCATGCTGCCCTTGAAGCTGAAAAAGCTTGGCCGCAGTGGTCTGGTTCTGAGCGTAGCCGGCAGCCCGCTCATGCTTCAGGAACGGGCCTTGGCCAAGGGCGCCATGGCTGAATTCTATCGCCTAAGAAGCATACCCGACGGCATATGGCTTAATGACGACCAGGTGACCCGCCCCTGGCTGGCCCGTGCGGTAGGCCCGGAGGCCTCTAATCTGATACGCGAGCTAGAGACTACCTTACAGGAGGCACCGGATTTGCTACCCGAGAAGGCCGAATTCGGTGGCGTGCGCCTGGAGCCTAATCCGCACCGCTGACCGCTATCGTGGCGTCCGGTTGGGCGACACCCTTGCTTCGGCGGTAAGCCCGGCAGAAACGGCTGGCAGTCACCCGCCAGACCGCGTGGCAATTAAAACAACGGTAATGGACAAAATCCCCCTGTTGAAGTGACTTATTCCCGCAGGTGGGGCAGATGCTTCGCTTGTGCAGCCAGTCGCGGTAAGTGTCCAGGCTGTTCTGGATGTGGTCCTCATCGATGGAACGGCCGAGCTCTCCGGCCACGCGCCGGGCCCGCTCCCAGGCGTCAACCTCCAACCTGAGCAGTTCCATGTCGGACTTGTATGACTTATGGCCCGCCAGCGCGTGGCCGGTCTCGTGCAATACCGACCATTCGGCCTTCCGGCCTTTGGCGCCGGCCTCATATACGATCTCGCCGGTCTCCGGAGACCAGTAGAACTGGTTGCCGGCCCTGAATCTGAGCCCGGTGAACTTAGCGGACAGATTATCGATCAGCTCATCCATCGGCACCGCTTTGCTTAGCCGCGTCATAGCAACCATAGATGACCGCTTCTTCGGGGCGCTGGGCCTTTATTATGTCGGGAATGGAAACCAGCGGTTCTTCGTAGCGTTCCAACTCCTCCGTCAGATACCGGCCGTAACGGTCGAAATGCGTGCCGATGCTGCCGCCGACCACTATCAGGTCGGGCTGGAGCATGGCGATGTTATTGTAAAGGCCCAGCGCCAGGCCGCGGGCGATGTCGCGCCAGGCCGACTCGTCGGTGATTTCGGCGGCCTTTTTGCCGTAGCGTTCATAAATGGCCTTGCCGGAAGCGAAATTCTCCCACACGTCCAAGCGGCCGTCGGCGGGCCGCGGCAGCACGATGTGGCCGCCTTCGCTTGCCAGCAGGGCAGGGTCGAGTCTTTGCCGGTGCACCAGCCCGGTGCCGATACCGGTGCTGATCGTTATATAAAGTACGGTTTCACGGTCCTTGTGCAGCATGGCTTCGGAGAGCGCGGCCATGTTGGCGTCGTTATCGATCACGAAAGGGCAGCCGAAGATTCTGGTGCAGTCGTCGCGCAGCGGTACGTTACCCCAGGCGACGTGCGGCGAGCCCAGACTCAAGCCATGCCTATAATCTATATGGCCGGGCACCCCCGCGCCGCCGGACTTGAACCCTTCGCTCTTGAACTGGTTTTTAGCGGCCTCCAGCTCGCTGAGCAGCTTTTCATACTCCTGCGGCGTGGCGAACTTGGTCTTTTCCTGGATGGCGCCGTCGTCCGACAGGGCGGCCACCAGCGTCTTCGTACCCCCTATATCAATCCCCAGATACATGCTATGAGTTTACCATATTGCCCCTGACGCGATTATCAGATACAATTAAGGTAATCTTGGAGCAATTTAAGCGGCGGTGCTTACGGGACATCGCCCGGGGTAGCTTCTGGAAATACATTCGAAGGAGGCATGTAGAGCATGTCAAAAACCATCACTATGGATGAACTGCTGGA
>DASUOD010000022.1:0-5630 GCA_036276795.1 Saccharimonadales bacterium (SeqCode) | reverse complement strand
ATGAGCAAGGTGGCGCACTACCTGCAGGAGCACCTGCAGGGCGAGGTCATGACCAGCACGGATGCCCGCCGCTATTTCGCGACGGACGGCAGTATATTACAGCTGGCGCCGGCTCTGGTAGCTTACCCCCGTATAGAGAATGACGTACGCAAGGCGGCCCGGTTCAGCTGGCAGCTGGCGGAGCGTGGACGCATCATCCCCATCACGGCCCGCGGCTCGGGCACGGATAAGACGGGGGCGGCCCTGAGCAGCGGGATAATCCTGGTATTCCCGGCCCACATGAACCGCGTCCTCGAGATAGACACCAAGGCCGACAGCGTCACGGTCGAGCCCGGAATCATCTATTCCAAGCTTCAGCAGACCCTGCATACGCACGGCCGCTTCCTTCCGCCGTATCCCGCCACCATCGAATACTCCACCGTCGGCGGGGCCATAGCCAACAACCTTTCCGGCGAGAAATCCGTCAAATATGGCGATACCTTGGCTTACGTTAAGAGCCTGCGGGTGGTGCTGGCCAACGGCGAGGTCATAGAGACCGGCCGCGTGAGCAAGAAAGAGCTTAGCAAGAAGATGGGCCTGGCCACCTTCGAGGGCGAGATATACCGCTCCATAGACACATTGCTGGAAGAACAGCACGAGCTCCTGTCCCAGCTGGAAAGAGGCGTCACCAAGAACAATGCCGGGTATAACCTGATCGACATCAAGCAGAAAGACGGGTCATTCGACCTCACTCCGCTCATAGTAGGCAGCCAGGGCACATTGGGCATCATAACCGAAGCGGTGCTTAAGACCGAGGCCCACAATCCACAGACCACGCTCATGCTGGCGCAGTTCGACAGCCTGGAACAGCTGCAGACCGCCGTGCTGGAATTGAAGGAGCTCAAAGAGCCCCCTTCCGCCATAGAATTCGTCAACGACCGCGCCCTTAAGGAAGTACACAAGCTCAACCCCAACCAGATTAAGGGCATAATGGACCAGCCGTTCCCGGCCGTGAGCCTGATAGTCGAGTTCGACGATGCCGAGCGCAAGGTCAAGAAGGCCGCCAAACGGGCATCCAGGATATTCGAAAAATATGCCGTGGCGCTGGAAACGGCCGAAGACTCCGAGCGCCAGCAGCAGCTGTGGAAACTGCGCCAATCCGTCAGCTCGCTCATAAGCCACAACGAAGGCCAGCAGAGGGCGGTACCCGTTATAGAGGACGCGGCCGTGCCCGTGGAGCGCCTGCGCGAATACATAGAAGGCATCTACGGCATACTGGAGTCCAATCGTCTCTCGTCGGCGCTATGGGGTCATGCCGGCGACGGCAATCTGCACATGCAGCCGCACCTTAACGTCGGCCAGGTGGGTGACCGGCAAAAGGCTTTCCGCCTGCTCGACGAATATAACAAACTGGTCCTTAAGCTCGGCGGCACCATAAGCTCCGAAGCAGGGGAGGGCCGCCTGAAGGCGCCGTACCTGGAATCCATGTACGGCTCCGAGGTATATGAACTTTTCAAGAAGATAAAAATCATATTCGATCCGTACGGCACGCTGAATCCCGGTGTCAAGTTCGGCACGTCGGTGGACGACCTTAAGTCAATGATCCGCCAGGAATACAGCCACGATCACTTGTACGACCACATGCCGCGGTCGTAACCCTTGGGCGCACGTCAGGCCTATAGGATAGTCAGATAATTGAGCCGAGAAACGCTTGAGTTTTCGCCAAAAAACAGATAGGATATGGTAGCTTTACGGGGACGTGGCGGAATTGGTAGACGCGCTACCTTGAGGTGGTAGTGGGAGCAATCCTGTGAAGGTTCAAGTCCTTTCGTCCCCACCAGTGATATAATCATAGGCCTAGGGTGATTAGCTCAGTTGGCTAGAGCATCTCGTTTACACCGAGAGGGTCGGGGGTTCGAGTCCCTCATCACCCACCACTTATATTGTACACAGTACATTTAATCATTTGGTTAAATGATTATCGCAAAGGGTGGAGCAGGCGCCAGCCCAGCGGCGGTTCGTAAGGGGCGCCCTGAAGCCGTATCGGCACGGATCGCCGTTCGGTCACCGCGGAACCTTTGACGGATACGGTCCCGACCGTGCTGTCCGCGACGGTATCCGCCGGTATGGGTTGGAGCTTGACGGCGAAAGGTATGTCGCCCCCGGCCCAGCCCTCCTGGGAGAGGGTCTGATCGGTCACGGCAAAGATACTGCCGCCCCAAGGCATCTTATAGCGTCCTACTATGGTGCCGGCTTTGATGACGTCGGTCCGTTCGAAGTTGGCCTGGGCGCTCTTTATAAGGGCAAGGCTGGACCTGAGGGCGGAGAAGATGTCGTGTGATTCCATCACGGCGGTGATTATGACGACCTGCTTGCCATTCACTTCTTTTTTAGCGGCACCTACGAACACGCCGCCGGCCTGGTCGGTGTTACCGGTCTTGACGCCGATGATGCCGGAAGTACCGAGTAGGAAATTGACGTTCCTTATCTTATTGGCTACGGGGATGCCGGTTGCCTCGGTCTGCCCGACTATCTTTGACAGGACCGGGTTCTGCATGACCAGCCCGCCGAGCTTCACCAGGTCCCGGGCCGAGCTCACTGTGCCCGGGCTGTAGCCGCTGGCGTCCGGCCCTACCTTGGTGGCGGTAAGGCCCAGGTCCTTCACGTATTCGTTGGCGTACTTGGAATAATTATCAAGCGAACCGAAGGCCCAGATGGCCAGGCTGTCGGCCATATTGTTTGAAGAGGGCAGGAGGATGGCCTGAAGCGCCTGGTACTCGGTGATTTTCACCCCTGTCTTTACCGGTACGAGCGAACCGTCCTTGGCGGCGTATTCCCTGTAAAGGTCCTCGTCGCGGTCGGTCATGGTGATCGCGGGCCCTTGCTCGCCGGGCGCCAGGGGTTTCTTCTGCAGGACGCAGAGGACCGTTATGAGCTTGGCGGTGCTGGCCGTCGGCACGCCTGCCTGCCTGCCATGCGTTTCCAGTATGCGGGTGCCGGCGATGCCGACGGCCGCCTGTCCTCCGGCCGGCCAGGCCAGGTCCTTGCCGTCAGGTACCGCGGCCCTCGTGATGGACGAGGACTGAGCGGCTTCTATCGGCGGCAGCGGCCGGAGGACGGCCCACCCGCAATATGCGGCCGCCAGCACCACCACCGACACTGCCAGCCATCTCCTCCCGCCTTTTCGCCGGTAGTTATCCATAACTTTTATCATACACCGGAGCCATCAGTTGTTGTATAATGGGAGCACAATTAAACGGAGGGCTTAATAATGTGGCTTATCATCGTGGCCGTGGTTGTCGTACTGTTGGCGCTATATCTTATCGCCATGTTCAACAGCCTGGTCAGACTTAACCAACAAGCTAGCGAGGCATGGAGCGACATCACCGTACAGCTCAAACGCCGGTATGACCTTATACCCAACCTGGTAAAGACGGTCAAAGGCTACGCCAAACACGAAAAGGCAGTGTTCGAAGACGTTACCAAGGCCCGCGCCGACACCTTGAAGGCCCAGGGTCCTGAAGAAACCGCCAAGGCCGAGGGCGACTTCCAGAAGACCATGAAAAGCCTGTTCGCGGTAGCCGAGAACTACCCCGACCTGAAGGCTTCGCAGAACTTCCAACAGCTCCAGGCCGACCTTACCGACACCGAAGACAAGATACAGGCCTCGCGCCGTTTCTATAACGGCGTGGTCCGCGACTTCAACACTAAGCGCAAGACTTTCCCGACGAAAGTCTTCGCCAATATGCTGGGCTTCAGGCAGGACAAGGAATTCTTCGAAGTAAGCGGCACCGAAGCCGCGGCAGTACAGAAGCCGGTAGACGTCAACTTCTAACGATGTATTCGGATATAGCCAAGAACAAGCGCAAGACCGTCTTCATAATGATGGTTTTCCTGGTGTTCGTGGCCTTGATCATCTGGGTCTTCAACAAGTATCTGGGCGGCAGTACCGGCGTCTTCTACGGCGGGCTTATAGGGGCGTCCGTTTACGTGTTGATCACGTACTACGCCGGCGCGAAGATGGCGCTGGCCGTGAATCGGGCGCAGGAAATCCAGAAAAGGGACAACCCCCGGCTATGGCGCATGGTCGAAAACCTGGCCATAACCGAAGGCCTGCCCATGCCGAAGGTCTACATAATGGACGATCCGGCTCCGAACGCGTTCGCTACCGGCCGCGACCCTAAGAAGTCAGCGGTTTGTGTCACCAGCGGCCTGCTGGATATCATGGACGATCAGGAACTGCAGGGCGTGCTGGCGCACGAGATGGGGCATATAAAGAACTATGACATACGCGTGACCATGGTGGCTTTCGCGCTCACGGCTATAATCTCCCTGCTGGCTGACATCATGATCAGGATGATCTGGTTCAGCGATAATCGTAATAATAACCAGGCGTTCCTGGTACTTGGCATAGTCGCTGCCATACTGGCGCCCATAGTCGCCGCCATGATTCAAATGGCGGTGTCGCGCCAGCGGGAATACCTGGCCGACGCCACGGGGGCGTTGACTACCCGCTATCCGGAAGGACTGGCCAATGCCCTGGCCAAGATTGCCAAGGCCGGCAGTGCGACCAGGCATCAGAACACGGCCACGGCGCACCTGTTCTTCGCCAACCCTCTCAAAAAGGGCGGTCTGGCGACTCTGTTCAGCACCCATCCTCCCATAGACGAGCGCATCAAACGCCTGCAAGAGATGGGAACCCGCGCCTGATACGGCTATAATATAGGTATGTCCAAGAAGTCCGAGAAATCGGGAAAATCCCGGCATACCAAGCCGGACAAGTATCGGAGTTTCCGTCTGCAGAAAGGCATCAGGCATCCCGTGCGGTTGCCGGGCGTCCGCAGTATCACCGCGGAAGCCGCGCGTACCTTATGGCGGTACCGCGGCCTGTTCCTGGGCATAACGCTCATATACGGCCTGTTGAACCTTGTCCTGGCACAAGGCCTGGCCGGCGGCGCGGACGTAAGTTCGCTCAAAGAATCCCTGGGTAAGGTATTTTCCGGGCATCTCGGGTTCTTGCCGACAAGCCTGGGCGTATTCGTGCTGATGCTGGGTTCGGCCGGCAACACCACCAACCAGACCGCCGGCACGTATCAATCCATACTGGTAATCATAGCCAGCCTGGCGGTGATATGGACACTGCGCCAGGTGTTATCGGGGTCGCTGCCGCGCATACGCGACGCCTATTACCAGGGCATGTACCCGCTGGTGCCGTTCATATTGGTCCTGGCGGTGGTCGGCCTGCAACTTATGCCCATGGTCCTGGGCTCTACGCTCTACGTCACCGTAGTAAACAGCGGCATCGCCGTGTATGCCGTAGAAAAGATACTCTGGGCATTATTGTTCGTGGTGTTGGCGCTACTGTCGCTATACATGCTTACGTCCTCGCTGTTCGCCCTTTATATAGTCACCTTGCCGGATATGACGCCCATGAAGGCGCTGCGTTCGGCGCGCGAGCTGGTGAGGTACCGGCGCTGGACCGTGCTTAGGAAGATATTGTGGCTGCCGGTCGTACTGATGGCGGCGGCATTGCTCATAATGCTGCCGGTCATAATCCTGGTGCCTCCGCTGGCCAAGTGGCTGTTCTTCCTGCTGACCATGGCGGTACTCACGGCCGCGCATACTTACATGTACACCCTCTACAGGGAGCT
>DASUOD010000021.1:0-7126 GCA_036276795.1 Saccharimonadales bacterium (SeqCode) | reverse complement strand
CTATGTAAACCGGCGTGGATTGCGTGACGTCAACGGTGTTCTCGTAAGCGCTGAACCCTTCCATGGCGACCTTGACCTTATGCGGGCCGATATCGACTTCGTTTTCCCCTGCCGGCGCTTGCCGGCCGTCGATCATTATGTCGGCCTCGGCCGGCGCGACCTCTATGTTTATCTGTCCTTGCGGCAGATCGTGCGCCCGGGAGGTCTTCAGGTAGCCGAGCCACATGAACAGCGCGCAGGCAATGATGAGCAACGGCCAGCGGCGGTTCATTTGAGCCTCGCTCTCAGGTAGTTTCCGCGGCTGTCACTCAGCTCGGCATTGCCCAGATTGCCGGCCCGGGAATTCAAAGAGGCGCTGGCCTGGTCGTAGCCGTTTCCGGGCTGTTTGCCCACGAATATGTAAGTATGGCCGGCGGCTCCGGCGCCGGAACCCTGGTTCACTATAAGTATGTCACCCGGCTGCAGGTCGCTGATCCGGTTTACCTTGTCTACGACGTCATACTTGTCGGGGTGGCTGCGGACATAAGCCTCTTGGACCGCCGTGCCTACGGGCGGGTAGTTGGGGTCAGCGCCGCTGGCGCGCATGACGGTCGCTACGAAGACGCCGCAGTCCGCAGGGTTCATGCCCTTATTATACTGGTTGATGGCTTGCTGGTACTCTGGCTTAGGGGTCGTACCGTGGCTGGCGTCTGGCCATGCCAGCTTGACGGCCGTCTGGGCTACCGCGGCCGCGTCGCCGCTATTGCTGTCACACAGGCCCCCGCTATCATCACCCACGCCACCGCCGCCGTCGAACTGCAGCAGAGAGGCCTTGGTTATGTTCTCGGCCTGCTCAAATGCCGACGTGCCTATGACCAGCCCCGCCGTCCCCTTATAGTTGCTGCGGACCTGCTGGATCAGGTCAAGGCGGCCCTGGTAGTAACCATCCGGGTCGGAGACGGAAGCGCCGGCCCAAAGGGCGTTGCCCGGGTACTTGTTGAAGTAAGTCAGCGCGTACATGAACTGCTTGGCGGTCGACGCCGGTTTTATCAGGATGTCGGCCAGCCGGTCCTGATAGGAGCCGACAATTGTTCTTGCCGTGGCCTCTACTCCCGCGTCGAAGGATTTGAACGCCTGTACGCCGCTGACGTCATGCGCGCCGTCTATAAGTTCCGGCGCGTTAAGGCCTGTGTTCAAGGGGTTGAATATGTCATCGTTCATGATGTCTCCGCCTTCGCCCATGGCGAACGCGACCAGAGCTATCACGTGTTCTTTGGTCACGGTGTCGGATTCGTCCACCTTCATCTTGGCGGCTACGTCCTTAAGGACTTCTATGGCCCATTGTTCCAGGATGTAAGGCGGCTTGAGTCCGCTGTTCCATGTACCGCTGGTGGCCGCCGCATTTCCGGCGTGGCTGGTGGAGCCGGTAGACGGGCAGCAGGCTTCGTCTCCGCCGCCGCTGTCAGACCCGGACGGGGGAGTCAGGTCGGAGCTAGAGACCGGCCCCAGCGGCGTGTCCCTATCCACGCCTTGCACGTGCACCACGCCTACGCCTTCGGAATCCAGGCCCAGGAACTTCGCGGTCTTGTCCTGGTAGAGGTCGATGGCCCTTTCCTTGCCATTTACCGTATCTCCCCCAGCGCCTACGTCCAGCTTCTCGGCCACCACCGTCTTGCCTTTGTAGGTTATGGCCAGCTTCTGCTTGTGCTTCAGGCCGCCCATGGCGGAGCCGTTGCCCAGCTCGGCGTATGAATACGTGCCCGGCAGGCTGTCGCCCTTGTAGCCGGTCGCGCCGGTATAGTAGCTGGCTCCCACGTTCCTGCCGCGCGGGGGCAGGTTGCCGACCGCTTTGCCGCTGACTATCGCGCCGCCCTTGCCGATCTTGGTGACCAGGTCCGCGGTACCGTTCTTGACCGCCTCCACGGCCTTGGCGGACGTATAATCCCCTTCGTAGTACACGCCGACTATGTAATCGCTGCCGTCTTTGGCGAACAGGGCCACGCTTCCGGCCACCAGGGAGTTGCCTGCCCATTTGCGCGCCTTGCCGCCGACGCCGTAGTGGTCGTCGGCCGACTGCAGGGCGGACCGGGCGGTGGCGTAGCCGCCGCTGCCGGTAGAGAACAGATGATCCATGGCGTCAGCCTGGTCCCCGATGGAGCTCTTATTCTTGCCGAGCGCCGAACTGGAATAATAGGCCTCCACGGTGGTCCTGTTATAGCCGCGGGCGTGGGCTTTGGCGGTGAATTCATCCACGCCGCCCAGCGACTTCATCAGGACGTTCGCGCCCACGTTGCTGGATGCCTGCAAGGTCTTGGTAATGGCGTCCTTAACCGTTATGGAAGAGACCCCCAGGTCGTTGGTGCCGTCATACAGCAACTCCCTGGTGACGGAGATGCTCTTGTTGAGATTGACGCCTTCCTGCAGCACCGTGTCCACGATGACCAGCTTCATGGTAGAGGCCGGCGAGGCAGGCGGATTGTCCGGCTTGTGAGCGCCTATAACCGCCCCGTCCACCTGTTTGACCACCGCGGAGTGCAGGCCGTACTTGTTCACTATGTCCGATATGTCCATGGACGCCACGGTCGCATCGTTGGCCGCGGGCTGCGCGGCGCCGCACGCGTCAGGGTCGTAAAGCGCGCAATCGCCGCCGGTTATGCAATAGATGTCCCAGTCCCTTTCCCGGGCGGCGGTTGCCGCCACCGGCGACAGGAAACAGACCACGGCGATGATAAGGATCGAGGCTGCTAGTCTTAGGTGTCTTGCGAAGCGCTTCATGATATTAATCCGCCGGACCTACCGATATGTGCTGGTGATTACATGCGTCGCCGGGCTGTCTGTCCATGCCCTGGGGCGCCGGTTTGGCTCCCGGGCAATCGCCCTGCAGGAACACGGCCCCCTTGGAGTACGGCTTTATTATGTCCCAGTAATCGGTGATGGTCTGGTAAGCCTCCGCGCCATCGATGGTGTCGAGGTCCACGGCATGCCCCGAATAGTGGTCGGAGCCCGCGGAGTGTCCCTGGCCGTAGCTTTCGAAGGCGGTGACGACGACCTTGTGATGCTTGCCCAGGGCGGCCACCATCTGCAGCAGGCGTATATCTATGGGCGCGCCGTTCGTACCCGGCTTGCCCTGCGCGACCAGCCTCACGTCGTCCCCGGCGCTGAAAGCGTAGCTTATATTCTTGTTAGCCAGGATGTCCTGGGCGATCTGCTTGGCGTTGCCCGTCACCGTTACGCCCCCTCCTCCGGAGCTTCCTCCGCCCCCGCCCCCGGACTCGAAGGCGTCTTCGCCCTTATAACCGTAGGGAGCGCCGATGCCTCCCCTGACCGTGTTGTCGAACAGGGCGCAGTTCCACACCTTCTTGGCGACCTTTTCGTCGTTGTCAGCCTTTTCGTAGAGGGCGTCGTACCAGTTTTCTTTGTTCGACATCAGCTCCCAGTTAAGCTCCTCCGGCTTGAACAATCCCATGTCGTCGGCGTTGGTGGCCTGTATGGGGGTCATGTCCAAGGTCTTGTTGCCCAGGCACCGGCGCGGCAGGTCGTAGGTCTCTATGCCGGCGAACCTGGCGGCGGCATAGCCGTCCGTCCGGGCGGCGTGGGTGGGCTGCGTCAATACGTCCAGCGGGCCGGACAGGGCGCTGGCGAACACCCTGAACGCGCTATGCGCGATGTCGCTGATACCGGTGTTGCTAAGGGCGAAGAGCTCCGTGGAGGCCAGGGACCTGGGATTGGACAACGCCAGGTACCGGTCGAAGAAGCCGGTGCTGCGCCGCTCCTCGGCCTGGTAGGCTATAAGGTTGTTCTCTGCCAGCGCCCTGGTCACGGAGTTGGTCCGTGCGGCGCCCTGGTCGCGCATGGCAGCCTCCGCCGTGACGGCGCCGCCCTCTATCACGTAGTTGGCGACCTGCCCGCTGGGCGTATCCTGGTCGACACCCAGGACGGCTCCGCCGAACTCCAGGGCCTTCGCCCCAGCGAACGCCACCACGTCCTCTACGTTGTCTGCCGTACCAGTGACCGACAGGACCGCGCTGACCACCGGGGATATCACGGCGTCCGCGATGGAGTTGAAGACGTCGAAGATGCCGCCCGTGGCCGCGTGGTAGGCCGACAGGAAGGGATGCAGGATTAATCCGGGCCCGTTGTTCCAGGACTCTTCCAGCTCCTGGGCCTTGGTCGGCCCGCCTACCTTGTCCTTCGGGCACTGGTATTGGAATTCGCGCTCGGCCTGTTCGGGATTCTGCCTCATCTCGGCCTGGTGCTTGGTAGAACAGAACTCCTTCTTATTCTTGGCCTTGGTGTAACCTTTGCCGGCCGCGGACGCCCTGCCTGAACCGGAGGAAGGATCGATGACCGTCGTCCAGCCCTCGCTGCTTGCCGGCCGCTGGAACTTATCCATGAACGCATTTACCTCGGTGGACGACTGTTGGCCCGTGGTCAGCTGGTCGCCTGCCACCGCGAAGACCGTGAACAGGCCCGCCACCTGGGCTCCTCTGGCATGGGTCACGAACTTGGACAGGCTGTGGTCCTTGATAGCCTTGTCGAACCTAGCCAGTGAATCCAACAGTGAAAGCAGGCCGGCCCTGGACGCGATCTTGGAGACGATCTTGCGGGTGACGTCGCCGGCAGCGCCCGCAGCGCCTGCCCCGGCTTTCAGCGTCTCTTCGCCGCTTCCGTCACCTAGCGTCTGCGGGTTATCCTTGTTGCCGTCGGTCTTGTCACCGCCCCTCTGGTTGCCCGTGGGCTTATACTGTCTGGCCTCGGGGTTAGCCGGATCGCTGGTCGCCCGGCACTCAGAGACGCCGAACAGGCACTTTATGAAGGCTCCGCTCTTACTGTCTGCGGGCAGGGCCTGGACTAGTATCTTGTTTCGTATATCGATTTTCTTCTCGTGTACCTTGTTGCGGGTGTTTTCGAAGAATCTCCATTTGCGCACGCCAATCATGTTCTGTATGTCGTGGCGCAGGTGATAGCGCTTGATAGCTTTCCACCACCCCGGGTGGTGCTTCCTGATTACTTCCCTGATGGCCTTGCGTGCTTCCCTGTCGGTTTCCCACTTCTGCTCCACTTGGGCGAAGTCCCTGAGCGCGCCGTTGAAGGCATTGGGGTCGCCCCTGGCCAGGGCGTCGAACGTTCTTTGGCCCGGGTCGAAGGTGATCCTTCTGTTGGTATCCTTGAAACTGATGATGCCGGCCCTGTACTTTATGCTGGCGCCCCTTCGCTCGGCGATACTGGTGAACCTTATCCCCTCTCTTTCGAACAGGTCCTTTTCGAAGTTGGAGGCCCGCAACGTGCGGTACCAATCGGTCAGGGGCCGGTTGGTCCTGACCTTGTCGGCCCGGAAGAATACGTTGTCCCTGTCTTTCGGAGCCAGATTAGGGTCCTCGATCTCCCCGAAACGCAGGTTCATGTAGGCCTGGAGCCAGGCTGTCGACCGGCCGTTGATGTCGACCTGGTAGCGCTGGAAGGCAGCCCGCTCCACGTTCTTCATGAAGTTGGGAAGGTCGAAGATGCCCAGGAACAGGAAAGCCGACAGGGAAATCGCGCCGCCCGTCATTGCGGCGAAGAGCGCCGCTATCACCCGGTTCCGCCTTGATCTTAACCAGCCGCGGCTTCCCGAGGGGTTCCTATTGCGCAGGCGCGACCAGAACCCGGGGCTGTCGCTGGGATTATACAGGCCGGCTCCGGACTCGGCGTTGTCCAGTTCCGACGGGCTTGCCGCGCCATCGCCCCCGGGGTTGTACAGGCCGCCCGGACCGGGATGTTCGCCCCGGGGCCGTCCGCCGCCGGTGCCATCGGAGCCGGAATGGTCACCCCTGCTGCGCCGCTCGCCCGTTCCGCCCGCCCCGGAGTCCGCGTGGTCGCCGCGGGGGCGGCTTAGGCCCTCGCTGCGGCGCAAGTCGCCCCGGCCCAGTTCCGGCCGGTCTTCTTCTGGCAATTTGGTGTTTGTTTCAGCCATCAGGTTTCAACCCAAGCCCTTTTATGGTTTCATTATACGCTATCCGGCCTGATCCGGGCTGCCGGATTGACCGGCAGCCCCGGGTTGGTCCATTCCCTCGGACCGACCCTGCACGCTCTCTTGGTATTCGGCGTAATCGCTGCCGGGTCGGGGCGGTTTGGGCAGGTCTATGTCGACCGGTTCCTGGTTGAGTTCGCCTTCCTGCTCCTGTTTCTGTTCCGCGGCCTCTATCTGCCTGACCTGGTCGGGGTTGGTGGTTATCAGGCTGGTCTCGGTAGGGCTGGCCACCACCTGTATGTGCACGTGGTTCTGCCCCGCGAAGAACAGGCCTTGGCCGACGGGGAACTGGCTCAGACGCTTCTTCTCTTCGGCGGTCAGCTTGAAGACCTCGGTCAGCACGTCCACGGCCGTGGATGACTGCTTGAGCAGGAACTGCATGGAGGCGTTGGCGACTATGGCGCGGCCCATGCGCGAACCCATGAAGTCCTCGACATCCTGCGAGATCGTGGTTATTCCCAGGTTGTATTTGCGGGCGCGCTTGGCGAGTGAGAACAGGAAGTTGGCCGAATCCTCGTACTTCATCAACTGCCAGGCCTCGTCCACCACCAGTATGCGGCGCTTCTGGTCGGCCTTGGTCTTGTTCCAGATATAGTTCAGGACTATGTACATGGCGACCGGCCGCAGCTCGTCTTCCAGGTCGCGCAGGTTGAAGACCACCAGCGGGTTATTGATGTCGATGTTGCTCTGCTGGCTGAAGATGCCGGCGAAGGTCCCGGAGGTGTACTTGCGCAGACGTTGTGCCAGCTGGGGGCCTGTGCCGCCCATGTGGAGCAAAGTGTCGTACAGGTCTACTATGGCCGGCGGCGGGCTGTTGTGCGTGAGCGGATCGTTGGTGATGCCGGCCCGGGCGTAGGTCTCTATAAGGGCTGCGTCCAGGTCGGCCTCTTCGCTCGGGGCCAGCGTAGGCGTGTTTCCGGAGGACCCCCCCATCACCTCTACCTGCGCCCCGCCCAGCATCAGGCGCAGAAGCCCGTGCAGGGTTATCAGGTTGGAGCGTAAGGCGTTGTCGGCCTCATCGCTGTCCACGACCCTGGGCAGGTCGAACGGATTTATGCGGGTGCTGGAAGCCAGGCTCAGACGCACATAGGCGCCGCCTACGGCGTCGCACATACGCTGGTACTCGTTCTCGGGGTC
>DASUOD010000020.1:0-2541 GCA_036276795.1 Saccharimonadales bacterium (SeqCode) | reverse complement strand
GGCCCGCAGGGTGCTAGCTGGCTTGGTGATACTGGTGCTCCTGTTCGTAGGCGGCAAATTCCTATGGAATCTGCACAAACTGTTCGGCGGCAATATATTCGGCATACTTAACAGTACCAAGCTGAGGGGCGAAGACACCGGGCATGTCAACATACTGTTGGCCGGCAACTCCTCGGATGACATAGGCCATAGCGGCGCCAACCTGACGGATTCCATGATGCTCCTAAGCATAAACACCAGGGATCACACAGCGTTCATGCTAAGCCTGCCCAGGGACCTGTGGGTGCAGGTAGGCGACTATGGTTACGAGAAGCTGAACGCCGCGTACGTTACCGGCGAGACCAGCGGGTTCAATGAGAAGGGCTACCCACACGGCGGCATGGGCCAGTTAGAGAAAGTGGTCTCTGATAGCCTGGGTATACCGGTCCATTACTATGCGCTTATAAACTATAAGGCGTTGGAACAGGCGGTGAACGCCGTAGGCGGCGTAGATATAACGGTCGATAGCGACGACCCGCGCGGATTGTACGACCCTAACACCGACTGGGCCACGGGCGGAGTACTGGTCAACCTGACCAATGGGCGTCATCATCTGAACGGTCGCCAGGCATTGAACCTGGCACGTGCCCGCGGCGACTCCTATAATTCCTACGGGTTCGCGGCCAGCGACTTCGACCGCACCAAACACCAGCGCCAGTTGCTGGTAGCGCTCAAGAACAAGGCCGTGTCAGCGGGCACCGTATCCAACCCAGGCAAACTTACCAAGCTGTCCGATGCCATAGGCAACAACGTGAAGACCGACTTCAAGCTGCCGGAGGTCCGCCGCCTGTATGACCTTACGAAAGACATAAAAGGTGGCAGCATGCGTTCATTGAGCCTGAATGACGATAATGGCCAGAACCTGCTTGCCAGCTATGCCGCTCCAGGCGGTCAGTCGGCTCTCATACCTGCTGCCGGATTGGATAACTTCTACGAAATCCAGTCATTCATAAGCCGGCAGATGTCGTCTGACCGCGTGGTGCGCGAAGCGGCGGACGTCGTGGTGCTGAACGGCACCACCACCGACGGCCTGGCCAGCAAAGCCAAGAAGAAACTGACCTCCAAGCACATAATAGTGGCGCAGATAGGCGATGCCGCCGGCACTCACAAAGGCACTACTATAATCGACATCTCTGATTCGAAGAAACCTTCCACCAAACGCGCCCTGAAGAAAATCTTCGGCGACCACTTCACCAAGACAAACCCTTACGCCGGCATCTATGACGCCGACTTCGTAGTGGTCCTGGGGCAGGACCAGATACGGCCGCTCACCGCCAAACGGAACTGATACACATCGCCGGCGAAGCCGTTCATGATACTCTAAGAACATGGGAAACCAAGTAGCCCTGAACTATTTGCATACCTTTCTGGACAGGCATGCCACGCGTACTTTCAGGAAAGGTGAGATTATCGTCTTCCAAGGCGAGGCGCCCCGCAGCGCCTACGTGGTCAAGAGTGGCACGGTGAAGGCCTATAACCTGAGTGTGGACGGCGACGAGAAACCGGTGGCCTTCTATGCCGAGGACAGCGTTTTCCCCGCTCCCTGGGTGTACGGTAAGATGCCGAACTCGATCTATTACTACGAGGCTTTCACGCCTAACGTCGAGGTCTATGTGATCGATCGCGGCGAATTCGTAGATTTTATAAAGAAGCGCCCGGAACTGCTTTATCAGGAGCTGGAGCGCGTGCTGGTGAACCAGCTGGGCGGTTCCATGCGCCTGAACGCTCTGCAGCATTCCCGTGCCAGCGACAAGCTCGTATACACCTTGCACTATCTGGCCCTCAGCCATGGCCAGCCCGCCAGCGGCAACAAAGTGAGGATCAAGCTGGACCTGAAACACCAGGATTTCGCGAACCTTACGGGCCTCACGCGGGAAACGGCGGCTACGGAACTTAACAGATTGAAGAAAAAGGGCATCATCGATTACGGCAAAGGCGTGTCATACCAGTTGGATATGAAGCGCCTTAAACAAGCCCTGAACGATCAGTTCGTATCCGACATAGACGTTTCGTTGGAAGCCTGACCGGCCCGATCAGGAACCGGCCTCGGTCTTCTCTTTCTTAGAGTGGAGGGTGTCGTTGACCACGCGTGCCAGGTTGTGCGGCGCCGTCCAGGATTTGATGATACACCTGTGAGCGCCCAGCTTGTAGGCGGCCGCTACTTCCGGCGAGTTCTCCATATTCGTGAAAATCAGGACCTTGACGTCCTTGTTCTCTTTGGGCAGTTCTGATTTCTGCAGGAACTCCAGACCGCCCATTATGGGCATCAGCAGATCCAGCAGTATCAGGTCGGGTTCGAAATCCTTAAGCTTCTTCAAGGCCTCCTTGCCATCGAAAGCCTCCTCTACATCATGCCCTTCTTGGCGGAGGATGATTGAGTATGCCTTATTGAGGTCCTGGTCGTCTTCAACGACTAATATACGCGCCAATTAGGTGCCTCCTTCAATACTTACCATACCTTTATAACACAGGTGGTACCGGCGTTTGTACCGGATTTCTTAC
>DASUOD010000019.1:0-3696 GCA_036276795.1 Saccharimonadales bacterium (SeqCode) | reverse complement strand
GATTGCTGATTTCTACGACGTTCTTGTCGGGCCGCCAGCGGTTGGCGTGCGGACCCAGGACCCGGTTCACGGTCATGGCTTCGCTGGCCCTGAGCTGTCTGTCGCCTTCACGCAGGAAGGACTCCACGTCAAGCGGGGCGGCCTGCGCTATGACTCCTCCGGCCGGCGATCCGTAACCCCGGGCCAGCTCGCGCCAATCGTACGGCACCCTGTCCATGAAAGGACCGAGTTCTTTGCGTACCAGCCCGGCAAGCTCGCGATAGTCTTCCGCGTTGCCGGCCGCTTCGAAGTCCGGGTTGTGCTCGTAATGCTGGCTGAGCGTGGTGTGCAGTGAACCGTCGCGTGCCGGCGATGCGGCGGTGATCATGCCCAGCACCGGCCCAAGCATCTCGTAGGCATTCAGAGCGAAGGCTGCGGCTTCCGGGCTCTTCCACTGTATATTGATCTGCTCGGACAGGCATGAAGCGTATTCCAGCACCCGGGGCATCAACCGTTTGAGCATCTGGGGGTAGGGGTGGTCCGTTATGTCGTCTTCATGTACTGAATCGGGATAGATGCTCAAAGGTACGGATACCAGGCCGTTCTCTATCATCCACACCTGCTTGCCGTATTTTTCGCGTTCGGCGTTCCCTATGAACTGGCCATGTCCCCTTGAGAGGTTTTCGATGGGCGAGCCGCTTTCCGTGGTGTTCTTAAGAAGTTCTGGCTGATGGCCGCGCCGTGCGGCCGGTTCGGTGGCAAGGCCGTGCGGGTACCGTATGGTCTGGCCGTCCGGCGATATGTCCCACCACTGCGCATTGCTGGCCTGCATGGTCATAGACTCGGTTTCCACGCCTATGGTTAGCGTCCTGGGGTCGTACGGCGCATCGCGCCAGGTTATGATCTGGCCCTCCCCCGTGTCTACCGCGTCGAAGGGCAATAGGTGGACGCGAGGCCCGTCCAGGCCGGTATCGCCGCCCTCGGGTATGAAACTTATGGGCGTGACTTCGGCTATCTGGCCTGTTTCCAGCACCACAAGACCGCCGTGGGTCTCCAGGTCGAGGGGCTCCTCATCGAACAGCGGTCTCTGAATGGAAGGGTTCGGTGTATCCTCTGCTGACCGTGGCGCAGTATTAAACTTCTGGTCCGCCATAATTTACAAAGGTTGTCTGCGCTCCCTTCAAAAGCGCACTTAATAGCTTGGGCGCATTTTACCCCATTTTTGACAAACTATCAAGGAGTTTTACTGCCGACAGTATTATCGGCGGTCTTCGCGAGGCTTGGCCTCGCTGACTACGATCGGACGACCGTCAAGTTCCTTGCCGTCCAGTTCCATAGCCTTCTTGGCTTCTTCCTCGGAAGACATCTCCACGAACCCGAAACCTTTGCTACGGCCCGATTCACGGTCTGTTATTACATTGGCGGACACTACTTCGCCGACTTCTGAGAAGAAATCCTTCAGACTGTCGCTAGTGGTTGCCCATGCCAGTGATCCTACGAATAATTTGGTTGCCATATACTCTCCTGCACTGTTAGAGGTAATCTGACTAACCAGTAGCTGCGCCTCTTAAACACGTACTTAACTAATTTAATGATTTAATATTTCTAGAATTAACAAAAATGTTATAGCAGCTTTTTTTCTAGCGAGGTTAGTGTATCAGGTACGGCGCATTGAAGCAAGTGGTTTGTCCGTCATCGTACTTTCGTCAGCCGGGCTTCGAATACCAGAACGGCGTTTGGCGGCACCAGGCCCTTGCCCTCGGAACCGTAGCCGACGGCGGGCGGTATTATAAGCAGCCGGGTACCGCCCTCTTTCATGCCGTACATGGCCTCCTCCCAGCCAAGGATGACCTCGTGCGCCCCCATGGTGAACGTGTAGGGCTGGGGCTCGCCGCCGGGGCTTATGGGCGATTGATCTACGAGCGTGCCGTTCGTAAGCCAGCCTTTGTAAAGGACCGTGCCCTTCTTGCCCGCGATCAGAGCCGCGCCGGTACCCTTCTTGATGTCGCCGAACAGGGCGCTTTTGCTGTTCTTGTACTTATCATATCGGGCAAAATCCGGTTTGTCCGCGCCACCGCTACCTGAATCCGTGTTCTGGGACTGGCCTCCAAGCTGGCCCAGGTCCGAGGCGCTGCCCGAGCTGACGCTTAGGCCGCCCGTATCTTCGGGGGGTTGCTGGTTCAAAGAGATGGTGTGGTCGCCCACGGTCTGCTTGCCGTTAGGCTCAGGTTCAGCGCCACGCCCTTGCCACCACAAACCCACCCCGGCAGCCACAACGACCAGGCAGACGGCTACGACGACAATCAACCTACGCCTTGTCATAAGTCAGATTTTACAGCTGACCGGGATACGCGTAAACTCCTTATCTGTAATAAATCTTGAGCCGGCGCATCAGGCCTAACGTGAAGTCAGCGAAATCCGTGCCGGCGAAATACTCTCGGGCCTCCCGCGCCAACCTCATAGTCTCGTCATCCAGTTCCCAGGATACGGCGTCTTGCACGTCTTGCAGGCGGTTCCTGTCGGTCGGAGACGTAAGCACGACCGTGTCTGGGTGGGCGGCTACCCAGGCGATCGCCAATGCCGAGAGCGAACAGTCATTCTCCCAAGCCCTGTCCTGTAGCCGGTCAAGGTAGGACAGTCCGGTCTTTAGGACGCCAAGGTCCGTACCGTCCTGTTCCTTCTCGGCTTCAGCTATCATCTCGTCCAGCCGGAACAACATATCATCCGCCAGCAGACCTTTATGCAGCGGGCTGTGGGCCAGCGTAGTCATACCGTCGGCACGCGCTATCTCGGCCGCTACCTCGTCATAGCCGTATACAAGGTTAGCGATAGGTTGCGAGGTGACAGGCGGCGTAAACCCGTATTCCTCGCAGGCACGCAACATGTCCGCTATGCCCTCGGCCGGATAATTGGACACGCCGTATGCGCGGATCTTGCCTTCTTCTATAAGCCGATCCAGGACCCGGGCCGGAACGTCCGGGGGGACCTCGGAGTCGTAGCTGTGCAATTGATAGAGATCGATTATGCCTACGTCCTCACCCAACAGTCTCAAGCTTTTTTCAACCTGCTCCCTGATCCTGCCGGGCGTGACATCTACATGCCTGTCTTCTTCCACCCATTCCAGATGCTCCCGGGCCGATACGGCAAGGCCGGTCTTGGTAGCTATAACCACCTGGTCGCGCGGTAGGACGCCCTCTTTGACGGCTATTCCGACCAGTTCTTCCGTGCCGTAGTTATCCGATGTGTCATAAAGCGTTATGCCGGCATCAAAGGCCGCGCCCATGGCGTCGATGGCTTCGCTAGGACCCACCTTTTCCCGCAAGTGGTAGGTACCGAAGCCTACGGAGGAAACGGTCATCCCCGAATCGCCCAGCGGAACCTGTTCAAAACCGATGTGAGGTGTCTCTGCCATAAATAAAGCCCTCCGGTTTAGCCGGAAGGCCCTCATGAATTGGAGGAGCTGGCGGGTACTGCCCCCGCGTCCGCCGGTTTATCTTGGTTAGTCGTCTACAGGCTTAGTCCGCTTGGAAAAAATTCGGGATACGGCATTTGAAGCGGACGAAAAAGCCGTTTCCCTAAAGTCCGTGATCTTAGCATGCTGATCCGGACGGTTCAGCATGAGCGTCCAGAAGAATATGGCGCGCTTTCACGCTATCTGGCGTCGCGTTCAGCGCGGCTTAAGAGATAGTCTTAAGCTGTTGCGCGGAGTGCTACGGG
>DASUOD010000018.1:0-3519 GCA_036276795.1 Saccharimonadales bacterium (SeqCode) | reverse complement strand
GTGCTGACTGGGTCGGACGTGGCCGGCAGCTGGAAGCGCCCGGTATCGTACTGGATGCCCTTCCTTCATAACAAGCACGGTATCTACGGTTTCCACGACGCCACCTGGCGCCCGGACAGTGAATTCGGCAATGTGAGCCCGGCCTCGCCGGACGCCTCACACGGGTGCGTAGAACTGCCGCTGGCCTCCCAGGCGTGGCTTTATAAATGGGCGCCCGTGGGCACCACAGTAAAGATCAAGGACTAACGTCCGCGCCGGAAGCGGGTATAAGCGACGGCGGCGGCCACCCCCAGCAAGGTCATCCCGCCTATGGTGACTTCCTGCAAGGGCGTAGCCTCTACCATGGGCGGCGTGCCTTTCTGGGCCTGAACCCGTTCGGTCCTGCCCGGCTGTATGGGCATGCCTTCCACGCCGACGGCCACGGCCAGGCCGGCGGCGGCCCCGCCTACAAGCCCGCCCGCCTGGATGGCTTCGTCGGTCCTGGCCAGGTTCCAGGTGGCGCGCATAAGCTCCCTGGGCGAGGGCAATGATGCTTCGGGCGGTTCCGGCGCCCGTTCGATGGCCGGATGATCCATAGGTTGTGGTGAGGCCTCTGACATGGCCGGTAGTATATAACATAATTATCTGTAAGTCCAGACTGGGCATGAGGTACAATATAAGCATGCTCATAGTGGTGATTATCCTGGGGGTGTTGGCAGCCGTCCTGGCCGGTGCGGTCTTCTTCCTGCTGATGCGCAGGCCCCACGCCGATTCCGATAGCGCCCTCTTGCTCAAGGCCGATATGACCGAGCTGAACAAGAGCGTCACCGAACTCAAGGACGGACTGCAGAAACAGCTGGGCGACCAGCTGAGCGCCAGTAATAAGCAGCTGGCCAGCCAGTCCGCGGCCAGCATAAAGATCCTCCAGCAGGTCACGGAAAAGCTCACCAAGCTGGAAGGCACCAACAAGAACGTCGGCGACATCGCGTCCGAGCTCAAGACCCTGCAGAACGTCCTGCAGAACCCCAAACAACGCGGCGTCATCGGCGAGTATTACCTAAAACAGATACTGGATAACGTCTTGCCGGCCGGCACCTTCGAACTGCAGTACAAACTTGGCGAAGGACTGGTGGTGGACGCCGTGGTCAAGCTGGATGACAAGCTTCTGCCGCTCGACAGCAAGTTTCCGCTCGAGAATTACAACCGTCTGCTGGAAGCCAAAGAAGCCGCGAAGCCCGAGCTGACGCGCGCTTTCAAAGAGGACGTCAAGAGGCGTATCGACGAGACGGCAAAATACATCAAACCGGGCAAGGGCACCTTGGACCAGGCGCTGATGTTCATTCCTAGCGAGGCCATCTACTACGACCTGCTGGCCAACAAGGTTGGCGTGGGCAACGTGTCCGGCCGCAACCTGATGCAGTATGCGGTGGAAAAGAAGATCACCATAGTCGGCCCCAGCACCTTATCCGCCATGCTGCAGACCATCGCCCAGGGCCTGCGCTCCATCGAGATCCATAAGGACACGGAAAAGATCCGCAAGAACATCGAACAGCTCAGCAAGCACCTGGTAGCCCATAACGCCTATATGCTCAAGCTCGGCAACAGCTTGGGCACCACCGTCGGCCACTTCAACAACACCTATAAGGAACTCGGCAAGATCGACCGCGACATCGTCAAGATCGCCGACACGGCCCCGGCCATAGAGCCGCAGCTGGTCGACAAACCCCGGCTGGAAGATTAGTCATTTTGAAGTCTTGAGCAGGTCGATGGCCAGCGAGGCTGTCCACGAGAAGTCCCTGGCGCCGCACGGTTCCCCGGTAAGCGGGTCGAAGTACTCATAACAACCGTGCCGCCCGATCATCTCCAGCGTGGACTCACGTAACGTCTTAGCCTCTTCCTTGAAGCCGTAGCGCTTCAAGCCGTCTATCACCAGCCAGTTCATATTGACCCATGTCGGGCCCTGCCAGTACAGCTTGGGCTGGAACCATTGGGAGTTAACCGACACGCTGGGCACCGGGTAGGCCGGACCGAACTCCTGCTCGTTCTCCAGGTGGCGTACCAACTGCTTGGCCCGCTCCTTGGTGACGCATCCGGCATACAGCGGCAACAGCGTGGCGACGGTGGGGATCTTAAGCAGGCGGTGGGTCACGAAATCGCGCGAATAGTACTGCTGGGAGTATGGGTCCCAAAGCTGTTCCAGGGCCTTTTCGTTCTTGTGCATGCTGGCTTCCAGCTCGGGCGGCAGGTCCTCGCGCAGGGCCTTGGCCACCTCTTTCAGATGAGAGTTGGCCCTTATAAGGATGCTGTTGAAGGCCAGGTCCTCGATGGCGAACAGCGAATGGTTCAATATGCGGTTGATGTCGTAGCCCTTGCGGCGCAGACGGCGCTGGGTGTCGAGCAGCATCAGGGCATCCACGGTAGAGAAGCGCTGGCCGGCGTCCACGTGCCTGGTGTCGCGCCGGAATAGACCTATGACCTTATCGAAACGGGTCTTTTCTATCAGACGGATCCAGAACGGCATCAGGTGGTCGTGCATCTCGCTCATCCAGGGCGGCGTATTGTCCAGGCCCGTTTCCCAGGGGTGTATCTGCAACACCAGGCCTTCGTCGTGGGGGTCGCGCTCACGGTAAAGCCATTCATGGTAGGCCAGCAGGGCCGGGTAGACCATCGCGTACCAACTGCGGCGTTCCGGCCAGGCCAGCTTCCTGCCTACCTGCACCACGGCCTCGGCCAGCATGGGCGGCTGGGTTATGCCGGTGGTGGTGATGTCGTTGGGCGCGTAAGGGTTGAGCCAACTGCGCCAGATGTTACGGTCGGTGCGGTACTGCGGCTCGTCGCGGAAGATGATGTTCGGCATCATGCCGTTATGCCATTGGCCGCGGAGCAGGCTGAGTATCTCGGCCTTGGCGCGCTCCACGTCGATATGCCTTTGCCCGATGGCGATGAAGCAGCTGTCCCACAGCCACTGGTGCGGGTAGAGCCCGTGCGCCGGCTGGGTGTAGTTGCCCCGGTCGTTCATCTTCAGCACTTCTTCGGCCTGCGTGAGCAGGTCCGCCGTTTTTTCTGCAGCCTCGTCTTTGTCTTGGTCCTGCATATGCTTAAGTATAACCCGGTTGGGCCTGCCCGCGGGTATGACACGGCACCACCCCTGTTAACCCATGCTTATCCGCAATAGCGACATGTCAACATGTTGTCATATCGCTATTAAGCTCAACATTTAACCAAAATTTAATTTTTGCCGTGTACTATACGTACGCTTTTTAGTCTAGAAGCGAATGTTGGAGTTCGCTTTGCTCTTTCACAGAAAGGAACGGAAATGTACCGCCAATTGTGGCCTAGGTTTGTAGTGCTTGCACTACTGGCCCTTGGTCTATGCAGTGGATTGAGTACCAGTGCTTTTGCTGAACCGACTGTCGAAATACTGTCGGCTCCGGAAGTGGAACCCAAGTCGGCATATGCTCACGGAGATGGTTCCGTAACCATTGCTGACGGCAACTGCTCTACCTATGGGGAAGAAGCCGAAGAAGAAAATGGTGCTGT
>DASUOD010000017.1:0-4736 GCA_036276795.1 Saccharimonadales bacterium (SeqCode) | reverse complement strand
ATTCAAGCTCCCGGATCAACCGGACTACGTCGGTCGGGCCGACCACCGAGACCGGCAATGACAGATCCGTCGGCGTTCCCGGCAGTTCTTCTCCGGCTTCAGCAGACCTATGCCCCGCCATGTACGTCCTCTATGATGGCTTTTTTGTTGGCCTCCATCTCGCCCAGTATGTATTCCAGCTGGTCATTCAGGTCTATCTGGTTGCCGATGGCCGCGAGAACGTAATGGTTCACTATGTCAGCCATGTTGGATTCGAACCGCCTGATGGTCTCCTGTTTCTCGGCCAGTATTTCCTGCTGGACCTGTTGGCTGAGCAATCTGCGCTGTTCGTCCACGGCGGTATTGGTCTTCTGGATGGACTCGACTGCTATCTGGGTAGCGTCCATGATGGACTGTTCGTATTTGGCGAATTCTTCCTTCAGTTTGGCCGTTATCTCGTTCTTCATGTAGTCGTTGATCTGCGAGGTGGTCAGACGCAGATCCTGCTGAAGGAACATGGCATTCTCGTTGATTATCTTTTCGAAGTTCAAGCGGCCGCGGTTGCGCAGCTCCTCGCGGAACTCCTCGTTGAACAGATGCTCGACGTCCTCTTTCGCGGCGGCCTCGTACGATTCGGACAACGTATGGCCGGCCGACTTTACGTCCTTCGCTCCATTGATACGGACCGCCAGCCATATGAAAGCTATCCCGGCACTGCCGATAGACGCCAGGATCAGGACCAGCCACCAGATTGTCATGTTTGTTTACCCACCTTGCCGATCATCTTGAATCTTCAATCTGAAACAATACTGATTATACTGCAAAGACGCTTGTGTTTAAAGAAGTTCCGCCAGGGTGCGGACGGTCCGGCTGATCATGGTGGCGGTGGTGGTGCGCCCCATGGTGAAGCGGAGAGAGGCGCGGGCGACGTCATCTTTCAGACCGATGGCCCGCAGGACATGTGACGGCTCACCGCTGTCGGCACTGCAGGCGGAACCGGCGGCGGCCATGATGCCGGCCTCATCCAGCCCTATCAGCAGGCGTTCGTTATCCTGGCCCGGGAAAGCGGCGTGCACGTTGTTGGGCAGACGGTACTTGGCCGAACCATTGATCACCGCGCCGGGAATGGCAGACCGCAGTCCGTCAATGAAAAGTTTTCGCAATTCCTGCAGGCGGGCCGCTTCGTTAGGCCTCATGGCCTGAGCTAGCTCCAGGGCCTTGGCGAAACCGATGGCGCCCGCGACGTTCTCGGTACCGGAGCGCAATCCTCTTTCCTGGCCACCCCCTAGGATCAACGGCGCCAGTGCCAGGCCGGCCTTCACGTAGATTATGCCGGTCTGCTTAGGGCCGTACATCTTGCCGCCGTTAAGCGTCATCAGATCCACGCCGAGCCGGGCGACATGCAGGTCCAGGTAGTTGGCCGCCTGGCAGGCATCGGTATGGAACAGGAGCGGCCTGGACGATTTGCGGCTGGCGCGCTTCTCTTTGATGATGCGGCTGATTTCTCGTATCGGTTGTACGGTACCGATCTCGTTGTTGGCGTAACCTATGCTTACCAGCACGGTACGGTCGTCGATCTTGCGCCGCAGATCGTCCAGGTCAATACGGCCGTCAGGACCTACCATCACCTCGCGCCGATCATATCGGGCGGCCGGAGCCAGTACCGAGTCATGCTCGATGGCGCTTACTACCACATTAGCTTCCGGAAAGTTTTCCATCACCCCGCGCATGGCCAGGTTATTGGCCTCTGTGCCGCCCGCAGTGAAAACGATTTCAGCGGGCTTGGCGCCCAGCCAATGGGCCACCATGGAACGGGCGGCTTCCAAAGATTTATTGACTTCCCGGGCGGCCGCGTAATTGGCCGAGGGGTTGTGGAAATATTGTCCCAGGTATGGCTCCATGGCCCTTGACACCCGTATGTCGACCGGCGTGGCCGCGGCGTGGTCCAGGTAGATTGTCGGCTGATCCGCCATAGCTACTTGATAAACAGATCTTCCATCTGTGATATGTCCGGCTTGGGCATGGTCGTGAACGCCTCGTCCACTTTCGCCCTGGCGTCGCGTACGCGGCGGTAGCCTTCCATATCCACCACCGTGCCTTCCGCGTCAGTGAGGACCGGCTGGGTCTCGAGTCCGGCAGTACCTTCTGCGACCACTTCCGGATGGCGGGCACGGGCCTCGTCTATGTCCGTGACCGTGGCACCGGTTTCAGCCGGCACATACTGGAAGAAACGACCGCGCATCCGGTGTACGGCACGGGCCATGCTGAACGCACGGTTAGCCACTTCCGCACCTTCCACGGAAGAAGATATCCTGGGATCGTTCATTCCTGGTATTCTCATGATCGTACCTTAGATGCCAAACAACTTTCGGGCATTATGAGTGGTGGCCCTGGCCAAATCCAATCGTTCCTCGCCTCTTAGATTTGCCAGGAAATCAGCCACCGCGCCCAGTCGTTTAGGTTCATTTATAGTACCACGATAAGGGGTGGGGGTCAAGAATGGCGAGTCTGTCTCAAGCACCAGATTCTTCAACGGAACCGACTTATATGCCTCCATTTGGGCCGGGTTCTTGGCGAAGGTAGCGATACCGTTGACACCTACGTACAGGCCACGTTCCACGGCCTTTTCCGCGTTCGCGGTCGAGTCGGTGAAACTATGCACTACGCCCCGGATACCGGCGCCTTCATAGCTGTCGAAAACCGGCCAGAAATCGTCGAACGCCTCGCGCACATGGAATATGAGCGGCAAGCCGGCATCCAGCGCCAGCTCTATCTGAAACCTCAGCACCTTGAGCTGGTCGGCCTTTGGTGAATGGGCGTAATGATAATCCAGACCGCACTCGCCTATCGCTACCACCTTGGGCTCTGTCACAAGGGCCGTGAACTGCCGCGGCTTCTGTCCGCCCAGGTAGTCCTTCGCTTCGTGCGGGTGGATACCTAGGCTGGCCCAGCAGCCCTCGTGCCGTGACGCGAAGTCTATGGCCAACCTGCTATCTTCCAGATCGCAGCCCACGCACATCAGCCGGGTGACCCCCTCTTCGGCGGCGGCATTTACCATGGCGTCGCCGGTCACCCCCGGGATCTTGGACCAGAGTTCGCGCGTGATACGTTCACCGCCGGACCGGAGTCCGGCGGATTGAATGTGGCAGTGGGTATCTACCAGCTCCATGGGCTCACCCGGACTTGACGGTTTGGTGCTTGGGAAACAGCGTGTCCTTGCCCGCCTTGATTTTCCCGGCTCCGAAGACCGACTTGATCCTCCCGGCGGTGTCGGGAAGGAACGGCTCAAGAAGCTTGGCGATGCCTAGCAGGGAGCTGGCCTGATAGACCAGTACTTCGCGCAGATGGGCGGGATCGTCCTCTTTGGCAATGGCCCAGGGTTTCTCCTGATCGATGTATTGGTTCAGGCCGCGCACCTGTTCCCAGACCTCATCCAGCGCCCTGTCGAAGCGGCAGTCTGCCAACGCTTCCTCGTAGCGCGCGATGTCATGCTGGGCGTCGGGAATCTTGCCGGCATCGCCATCAAGGTAGCGCTCTATCATGGAGACCGTGCGTTGTACGGCATTGCCAAGTTCGTTCGCCAGTTCATTGTTGTATGAGGCCTCGAAAGCTCCCCAGCTGAAGTCGCCGTCATTATAGCTGGGTATGTGGCGCAGGAAATAATAGCGGAACGCATCGGCGCCGTATTTGTCTATGACTTCGTCCGGCGATACGTAATTCCCCAGGCTCTTGCTCATCTTCTTGCCGTCTATGTTTATGAAGCTGTGGACGTAGAGCGTCTTGGGCAGATCTATGCCCAGCCCCATGAGCATGGCCGGCCAGACGGCGGCATGGAAACGAAGTATGTCCTTGCCTATCACCTGTACCTGTGCCGGCCAGTACCTTTTGAAGTCATCGTGTTCCGGATAGCCCAATACCGTTATATAGTTCATGAGTGCTTCGAACCATACGTACATGACCTGGTTGGAGTCGCCGGGCACGGGTATGCCCCAGCCGATCTTGTCGGCCGGGCGCGATATGCTGATGTCTTCCAGGCCTTCCTTGATGAGACTGGTTATTTCGTTACGCTTGGTTTCGGGTATGATGCGGAATTCATCGCTCTCGATGGCTTTCAGCACACGGTCGGCGTACGCGCTCAGCTTGAAGAAGTAGTTGTCTTCTTCAAGTTTTTCATAAGGCCGGTTATGGTTCGGGCATACGCCATCGTTGGCCTTTACTTCGGCTTCGCTGAAGAAGGCCTCGTCGCCCGTACAATACCAGCCTTCGTACTTGCCTTTGTATATGTCCTTCTCTAGCGACTTCCAGATAAGCTTGGCTCTCTCTTCGTGCCCGGAATCGGTAGTGCGGATGAACCGGTCGTTGCTGACCTCCAGCTTGGCGGCCAGGTCGCTGAAGTGCCGGCTCATGCGGTCGGCCAGCTCCCTGGGGCCTGTTTTGAGTTCGGCGGCTTTCTCGGCGATCTTGCCGCCGTGTTCGTCCGTACCGATGCTGAATATGACGGAGTCGCCCTGCTGGCGGGCCCGCCGCGCCAGGACGTCGCCCATTATGAATTCCATGGCGTGGCCCAGATGGGGTTCGCCGTTCACATAGGGAATGGACGTCGAGACATAGTAGTCGCTCATATGATTAGTCTAACAGGGCTACTCCTGGCGGTCTATGTAGTCGCGGCAGAAGCGCTCGAATACGGAATTGGACCAGCCGAAACCGGTCTGCGACGGGTACAGTCCTTTGAGCGGCGGTTTATCGGGCGAGACCAC
>DASUOD010000016.1:0-2460 GCA_036276795.1 Saccharimonadales bacterium (SeqCode) | reverse complement strand
CCTTTGCTGGGGGTCTTTGCGCTGTTCGTCCAACACTGATGCGACCTCCGCTTTGGAAAGTCCGGTGTAGATCTTAAGGTAGTCTTCCACGCCAACGTCATCGACATTGACCCAGAACTGGTAAAAGCTGGTGGGCGTGGTCTTGGACGGATCCAGCCAGACGGCGCCTTCTTCGGTCTTGCCGAACTTGCGGCCGGTAGCCTTATTCACCACCAGAGGCGCGGAGTAGACATGGACCTCCTTGCCGGTCTTACGTCGGATAAGGTCCACCCCGGCGATGGAATTGCCCCATTGGTCCGAACCGCATACCTGGAGCGTAACGCCTTTATCTTCGTGCAGACGCAGGAAATCGTAAGCCTGTATCAGGACGTAGCTGAATTCTGCATAGCTGATACCGCTGCCATGCCCGCCCAGGCGGGTCCGGATGAAATCGCGGGCCAGCATCTGGCGCATCGGCACGTGTTTGCCGACCTCGCGCAGGAAATCTATGTAGCGCATACCACCGAACCAGTCCTTGTTATCCACCACTTTGAACTTCTGACCCTGGAATACCCGGCGGTACTGGGCCGTGATGGCCTTGGCGTTCACGGCTATTTCTTCGGGGTCGGCCAAACCGCGTTCCTCTGACTTGCCGTCCGGGTCACCGATAAGACCGGTGGCACCGCCTACCAGCAATACGGCCTTGTGCCCATGTTTCATGAAAACCTTGACCATCATGGCGGCCGCCAGGTTGCCGATGGTCATGGAGTCGCTGGAAGGGTCAACCCCCCAGTAAAAGGTCACCGGTTTGCCGTCAAGGGCGGAGACATCCTTATATGTGGTCTGGTTAGTGAAACCACGCCAGGACAGTTCTTCGGAAAGTGTCATGACCATAGTATAGCCTATGGGAATTTTTGATATAATAGACTGAAGCTATTCAATACGATGAGGGAACCTTTTTAACCAGTTATGAAACGAACGAGCACCGGTCGTAACAGGTTTAAGAACACTGTTACTACCAAAAGCGGGAAGTCCATAAAGGTAAATCACTCCTTGAGTGACCGCGCGCGCGCGAGGCGCGCCGCGAGGCGCGCGGAGAAGGCCGCTTACCTGAGCACCCTGCCCAAGGAACGTTTCAAGCGCCTGGCTTACCGCATGCAGCCCAAGCGTGTGGCCCAATACTGGTTCAGCCGCGAGGGCGGCATCATGGCCCTGAAGATAATCGGCATCTCCATAGTCGTCGGTTTCTTCATGACCATAGGCCTGTTCGCCTATTTCCGCAAGGACCTGCCGAAGATCAAGGACCTGTCCGGCGACAGTCTGGGCGGCAACATCACATATTACGACCGTTCCGGCAAGGTCGTGTTGTTCAACGACTACAACTCCATCAAGCGCATACCCGTGGAGGACAAAGAAATATCACCCTACGTCAAGCAAGCGACCGTGGCCATAGAGGACAAGGACTTCTTCAATCACGGCGCCTTCGACGTGCGCGGGATCCTGAGGGCCGCGTGGCACGATGTCACGGGCACGGGGTCCACGGGTTCCGTACAGGGCGGTTCAACCATAACCCAACAGCTGGTCAAGCTTAACGAAGGTTGGACCGATAACCGCACCGTCACCAGGAAGGTCAAGGAGCTCATCCTGGCCGTGGAGCTGGAGCGTGAATACAGCAAGAAAGATATATTGGCCGGCTATTTGAACGTCGCACCGTATGGCGGTCAGGAATACGGCGTGGAGGCCGCAGCCCGCGACTACTTCCATACCTCCGCTAGGAAATTGACGCTGGCACAATCCGCCATGCTGGCGGCCATACCGCAGTCGCCCAGCTATTACTCGCCTTATGCCGGAGTCAAGTATAACCCTGAAGCCACGGCCAACACCTTCAACCCCGAAGCCTTGATCGGCCGTCAGCATTACATACTTAAGCTGATGGTAGAACAGGGTTACATAACCGAAAAGCAAGCCGAAGCCGCCAAGGAGGTCGACATCCTGGCGACCATAAAAAGGCAATCGCCCAAGTATAAGGACATCAAGGCGCCTTACTTCGTGCTGGCCGCCAAGCAGGAACTGGAGCAGACGTATGGCGCCACCACCGTACAGCGCGGCGGCTGGAAGGTTGTGACCACCCTGGACATGGCCCTTCAGAAAAAGGCCGAACAGCTGGTACAGCAGAACCTGCCTAACGCCTCGTCCCACGGCGCCGATGAAGCGGCCATGGTCGGCGAAGACGTGAAAACGGGGCAGATAGTATCCTTGGTGGGTGGCACGGACTTCTTCAACAAGGATCACGGCCAGAACAACTACGCCGCCGGCATCCTTATCCCGCCGGGCTCCAGCTTCAAACCTTACGACTACACTGCCCTGATCAACAACAATAACAACGTGGGCGCCGGCTCGGTGCTGTACGACATCGAACAACCTCTGCCGGGATACCCCTGCACAAACAAGAACCTGCCCAAGAACGGCGGCAACTGCCTG
>DASUOD010000015.1:0-3178 GCA_036276795.1 Saccharimonadales bacterium (SeqCode) | reverse complement strand
GACCCCCGAACTCACGGACCGGCTTATATCCGTCAGCCATGACCTGCTGGTGAAGACGCTTCCGCGTTACGTCGACGGCCAGGTAGAGCCCTACCCTCAACCCGACGTAAAACCGACATTCTCGCGCAAGCTTTCGAAGTCAGACGGTCTGGTTGACTGGTCGAAGCCGGCCCGGCGGTTGGAGCGCGAGATACGGGCCTACGCCGGCTGGCCGAAGAGCCGCGCGAAGCTGGGTGCCACCGACGCGATAATCACCAAGGCGCGCGCCGTTGACGAAGATCTTCAGCCTGGTTTTATACATGCCGGGAATAAACGTCTGATAGTAGGCGCCGGCGAAGGCGCGCTGGAAATCCTGGCTCTCAAGCCGGCCGGCAAGCGCGAGATGACGGCCGAAGCCTTCCTGGCCGGCTACGAACTTTGATGGCTACTGATTAGGGCCGGGGCCGGCCGGCGGCTGCTGGGGCGGCATCGGCGGTTGGGGCGGCTGCCCGGGTTGGGGCTGGGTTTGGGGCGACGACGGTTGGGGCGGCTGGGGAGCCGGAGGATTGAACGGCAGAGGCGTACCTGGTCCTGGGGCGCCCGGAGCGGGGCCTGGCGCAGGGCTTGGCCGCGGAGCCGGAGGCGACGGCGGAGCCGGTGACGGAGGAGGCATAGGCGACGGGCCGGGAGCCGGTGCGGGACCAGGCGTAGGGCTCGATACCGGGCCGGGTGCAGGCGGCGGAGCCGGTGACGGAGAAGGCGTAGGCGTAGGGCCCGGAGCCGGCTGGGGCGGCGCGACCGGAGTAGCCGAGAGAGCCGGACCTTGTACGGGCGGTGCCTGCCCCGGTACCTGGGGCGCAGGAGCGCCGGCAGGAACCTGCGCGGGGCCGGTCTGGCCGGAGACCTTATCCTGGGAAGCAGCCAGTATCTGGGACGCGGTCTGCGCGACCTCGGCCTTCAGTTTATCGAATTCCTGTTGGACTATCTCCTTGTAATTGGGAAAGTTGGTTTCCAGCCACTTGAAGGCGCCGGCGTCATCCTTGGCTTCGAAGTACTTCTCGAACTCGTCCAACTGTTGGTTGGTCATCTGGTCGGCCAACCGTATGCCCACACGCATCTCAAGCGTTTCGTAGATGTGCTTCAGGAAGCTGTTCTTTTCCGTGGCCGGCAAGGATGCCAATCCTACTTCTTCCAGCAAAGAATTATCAATCTTCAACATAAGCTTATTGTATCAAAGTTTGCGCTCCACGGCTTCGCGGGTGAAGACGTCGATGCGGTCGTCCTCCTGGAGCAGGATCTTATTGCCGGTCTTAAGGGCGATGCCGCACATCTCGCCTTCCAACACCTCTTTGGCGTCGGCCGGACCGCGTTTAAGGCCTGTGATCTCGACTTCGCCGAGTTCTTCACCTTCGCGCGTGATACGGGCCAGCGCCGGTGCGACGAGCTTGCCCTTGGTGACTTCGCCGCCGGCGATGATGTCCGTCTTGGTAGTCTTGAAGACGCCTTTGACCTGCAGGCGTCCCAGCTCCTTCTCTATTATCTTGGGCTTGAGCAGCTTGGTCAGTTCCTCCTTGGCATCGTCGATGAGCTCGTAAATCACCTTGTACAGACGCACGCTTATCTTGTCGCGGGTGGCCTGCTGACGGCTTGATGTCGGCAGACCGACGTTGAAACCGTAGATGACGGCTCCGGAAGTATGGGCCAGGTGCAGGTCGTTCTCGCCCACGGGGCCGATGCCGGCTCCGACCACGCGCACGGCCACTTCGTCGGTCTCCAGCGCCTTCAGACTGTCCAGGACGGAGGTAAGGGAGCCTTGCACATCCGCCTTGACGATGACATTGAGCTCGCCTACCTCATTATTGCGGTTGATCATGCGGATGAGCTCGCCGGAACCTATGTCCATGCGTCCGCTATCCGTCTTGATACCGGCGGCTTCGGCTTTCTGACGGGCCTGCTTCTCGTTGCCCACCGACTCGAACTCGTTGCCGAATTCCGGCAGGCTTTTGAAACCGGTTATTGTCACCGGCGTGGACGGTGTGGCCTCGGTCAGGGGCTTGCCGTCGGTCGTTTCCAGGTTACGGACCTTGGCATAGGAGCCGCCGGCCACGACGAAGTCGCCTTTCCTTAGCGTTCCCGCTTCTACCAAGGCCTGCCCTACGGGGCCACGCCCCTGTTCGACATGGGCTTCTATTATCAGTCCTCTGGCCGGAACATCGATTTCGGCCTTCAGTTCCTCGACATCGGTCACCAGGAATAGCATATCCAGCAGTTCGGGTATGCCCTGCTTGGTCTTGGCGGAAACGGGCATCACTATGATGTCGCCGCCCCACTCTTCGGTCAGCAGGTCGTGTTCGGACAACTGCTGTTTGAGCCGGTTGATATCGGCGCCTTCCTTGTCGATCTTGTTGGCAGCCACCACTATCTTCACCCCGGCCTTCTTGGCGAAACGGATGGCTTCGATCGTCTGCGGCTTCACGCCGTCATCCGCTGCCACCACCAGCACCACGATATCCGTCAGCATGGCGCCATGCTCGCGGATGGCGGCGAAGGCCTCGTGGCCGGGCGTATCCAGGAAAGTTATGGGGCGGTCCTTGTGCTCGATCTGATAGGCCGAGATGTGTTGGGTGATACCGCCTGCCTCGCCATGGGCGACTTCGGCGCCGCGGATGGCATCCAGCAGGCTGGTCTTGCCATGGTCGACATGTCCCATGACGGCTATCACCGGTGGCCGGTGCTTGGCCGATTTGCTGTCGGATGATTTATCGCGTTTCTTGGGGGCGGCTTCTTCTTCGGCGGTCTTCTTCTTGAGCTCTATGCCCAGCCCCAGCTCTTCTACGATGATCTGCGCGGTGTCGAAATCGATGCGCTCGTTAACCGTGGCCATGACCCCGTTCTTCATCAGCTCGCCTATCAGGCGCGACACGGGTATGGACAACCGTTCGGCCAGGGTGCCGACGGTGACCATGTCTTCGATTTCTATGGTGGTCTGTTTGGTTGACTCTGCCATCGACACTCCTTTCCGGCCCTAGGGCCCGTTAATTACTTGGCCATCGTTACTTCTTGCTCTTGGCTTCTTTGAGGCTCAGGGCGATCTTGCGGTTGTCAGTGTCTACATCGAGCACCTTGAATTGCTTCTTCTCGTTCAGCTGGAAGAGCTTCTCGGGATCGACGTCCTCGTCGTCGCTCATTTCTGAGACAT
>DASUOD010000014.1:0-8320 GCA_036276795.1 Saccharimonadales bacterium (SeqCode) | reverse complement strand
AGCAGCACCGGCGGTTTCACGGACTATGTCCTCAGGCATGGCGCGCAAAAGGTCATCGCCGTCGATGTAGGCACGGATCAGCTCCACCCCTCTCTCAGGCAGGATCCGCGGGTGGAATTGCACGAAAAGACCGATATACGTGACTTCAGGACCGACCAGGATGTGGATATGGTGGTGGCGGACGTGTCCTTCATATCGCTCAGGGAGATATTGCCGCACGTGTCCGATCTGTGCAAAACCGGGGCGCTGATGGCCGTCATGGTCAAGCCGCAATTCGAAGCGAGCAGGAGCGATTACACGCACAAAGGCGTGGTAAAGAACGATGCCATGCGGAGGGACATACTCAGGGATTTCGAAACATGGGCCAGATCACATAGGTTGGTGATACTCGACAAGGCCGATTCGGCCGTGAGCGGCGCCAAAGGCAACCGCGAACGTTTCTACTTATTGCGTAAATCCTGAATATTAAATGTTAAAAGCACAAGCGTTAGTGCTAAACTTTAGGTGATGTATCTTTCCTCCCGTGTGCAGGCTGGTCGTATGCTGGCCAAGCAGCTCACCAAGAAATACCGCTATGAGAACTGTGCCGTCATGGCGCTTGACGACGGAGGGGTGATGGTGGGCGCACAAATAGCCACGGAGCTGCACTGCGTGATGACGCTGCTGATGTCGGCCCAGATAAAGCTGCCTCAGGAGCCCGTGGCCATCGCCGGCATAACGCCTAGTGGCACCGTGTCTTATAACAAGGCTCTTTCGGCAGGCGAGCTCGACGAGCTGGCCGGCGAGAACTTCGGTCTTATCGAGCAGCAGAAGCTTGCGAAGATGCACGATATGAACCGGCTGGTAGGCAGCGACGGCACCATAGATAAGCGGTTCCTAAGGGGGCATAACATCATAGTGGTGACCGACGGCGCCAAGGACGGGTTTTCCATAGATCTGGCCTACGAGTTCCTTAAGCCCATCAACATGGAGAAGCTCATCTTTGCCGTGCCTTTCGCCAGCGTCGGGGCCGTGGACCGCATGCATGTGCTGGCGGACGAGCTCTACTGCCTGGACGTCGTCGCGGACTACCAGGAAACAGCACATTATTATGACGAACAGGACGTGCCCGACCACGAGACCGTGCTCAAGACGATAGAGCACATAATACTCAACTGGAAGTAAGCTAGCTGGAGATGACCTTGCGCAGCGCGGCCACGTCCTTGAGCAGGGTGAAAGAGCTGCGGTTGTCTATCAGGCCTTTGCGCTGAAGAGCGGCTAGCTCGCGGCTGGTGGTCTCGCGGGTGGCGTTTATGGAACTGGCTATGTCCTGGTGCCTCAGAGGCACCTCTATGAGCAGGCCCTCCTTGGTGGAACGGCCGAAGCGCTGACTCATTGTCAACAGGAACGATATGATGCGTTCGCGCACGGTACGGTATTCCAGGTTCAGTATGCGTTCGCCGTGCAGACGGTACATCTCCATCGTCATATCCAATAACGGAGCCAGCGCGTCCGGATTCTGGCTGATGAATTCCAGGAACTTCCTGCGACTGATGCGCCAGGTGGTGGTCGGTGCCAGGGCGCGGTAGATTATGGCGCGCTCTTCGCCAGTGACGGCCCATATGAGGGGGAAGATCTCATCCTGCTTGCGGATTATGAGCAGGTTCTCTTCGTGATACTTTGTGATGTCATAGGCCTTCACCAGGCCCTCGTAAATATAGAATATGCCGGGCGGGGCTTCGCCGGGTTTGACTACGAAGTCGCCTTTCTTATAAACTTGCTTGGCTCCGTTCAGCCTGAAGAAATCCACCAGTTCCGCGGTCTGCTTCAGGGTAGCCAACATCGACTTTATTATAACTTATTATGTAACGACGTGTCGATTATCACAAAAAATCCGTGATTAAGTTCTCCAGCCATAAGTTAATATTTTCACCTCCCAGCAAGGCGTCTACGGTTATCATGGAAGTAGCCAACTTTGTGGAGGGGGAGGCCAGAATGGTAGACAAGAAATCAATCGAAGACCAATTGCAGCGCATAGGTTTCAACCAGCACGCGTGGGGCAGGCAGGAAGTGCGGGAATTGCCGAACATCATCCTGCCGGACGAAAGGATATTCGAGTGCGTGAACGGCATATACGAGGGCGGTTTCGCGCTATTGGTGGCCACGGACGTGCGCGTACTGCTCATCGACAAGAAGCCGCTCAACTACCTGACAGTGGAGGACCTGCGGTTCGACATGATAAACGAGATAGACTACTATCACCGCGTGTTCGGCGCCCATGTCGACATAACCACCGGCAACCGGGAGCTGAAGTTCCATACCTATAACAACCGGGCCCGCCTTAGGAAGCTCATCGGTCACGTCCAACACCGTATGGCCGATATCAAGAAAAGGCAGGACACCCACCAGGAAGGACAGATACAGCACCTGGAGCAGATCAACGAACACCTAAGGACCTACCTGATGGCGCAGTACAAGCACCAGGATGAACTTCGGCAAAAACTGGAGAAAGCCCAGCATGGCGCCGATGTCGTCAGCCCGGCCCCGCCGCGTCCCAGCCCCGAACTGTCCGATTATCTGTTGGCGCACGGTCTGAAGGAACAATACGAGGCCCAGCATGGTCCGTGGCCCTCTTCTTCCGACGTTCAAAATACCGAGGAGGCCACACGGCAGCAGGGGCTTTTAGCCGAAGGACTGAAGGAAGTGTTCGGAAGAAGCCACGACAAAGGTCGCGGCCACAACAGAGGCCATCATGGCCAGCACCTCGACACCAATCCTTTGCGGATCGCGTACTCAAAACTGCCGATGGCCCTGCGCAACCGCAAATTCGGACGCCCGTCGTTGCATGCCCATAGCCGCGCCGAGGATCCCCGCGCCGCCGAGGTTGCTGATGTCCGCGAAGCGGAAGCCGAGTTTTCCAGCACCGGTCCGGCAGTGGCCGAACCCCAGCCGAGCTAGAGCTAAGCCCGAACCTAGACGTTGAATCTGAACTCTACCACGTCATCAGGCCGCATCACGTAGGTCTTGCCTTCGGTGCGGACCTTGCCGGCGGCCTTGGCGGCCTGCAGGGAACCCGCCGATACAAGATCATCGTAACTTACGACCTCGGCGGCGATGAAGCCGCGCTCAAAATCACCGTGGATGGCCCCGGCCGCCTGCGGCGCGGTAGCATCCTTGGGTATGGTCCAGGCACGTACCTCTTTCTTCCCGGCCGTCAGGAAGCTCTGCAGTCCCAAGGTGCCGTAGGCGGCCCCGATCAGCTGGCTTAGCCCCGGCTCCTTCTGGCCGTAGCTGGCCAGCAGTTCGACGGCGTCGGTCTTGTCCAGCTCCTTCAACTCACTTTCCAGCTTGGCGCAGACGAACAAAGCGGGGGAGGGAGCCACCGATTTACTCAACCTTTCTTTGAGCGTGTCATCATTCAGCCCGGCTTCGTCCACGTTGAACAAATAGATGATGGGCTTCATCGTGAGCAGTTGCAGGTCGGCCAGCAGATTATCCCGGCCCTGTCCTATATCCGGATGGCTCCACAAAGGTTCGCCTGAATCCAGGATTTTGTTCGCCCGCTGGAGCACCGCCAGGGCCGGCTTCAACTTAGGGTCGGCCCTGGATTCCTTTTCCAGCCGGGGCAGGCGCTTGGCCACGGTCTGCAGGTCGGCCAGCACCAGCTCTGTGTTAACGGTTCCGACGTCTTTGGCGGGGTTGTGCTTGCCATCCACATGTGTCACGTCGGAATCATTGAATGCCCGCACCACCTGCACTATGGCGTTGGTGGAACGTATGTGGCTCAGGAATTGGTTGCCCAGGCCTTCGCCCTGTGAGGCCCCGGCCACCAGTCCGGCTATGTCCACGAAGGTCACGGTAGCCGGCACCACCTTGTCCGTGTCGTACATTTCGGCCAGTTTGGCCAGCCGCCCGTCCGGCACGGGTACGATGCCGGTATTCGGGTCGATGGTGGCGAACGGATAGTTCGCCGCCAATATGTTATTGCCGGTCAGCGCGTTGAACAGCGTGGACTTGCCGACATTCGGTAGGCCGACTATGCCTATGGACAGGGAGCTCATTACGTTCCAGTTTATCAGAGCCGCGTCTGACTCCGTTATGCTTATAGTTTGGTTACGACCTTCGTGATCAAACAGTACAAGGCCAGACCGACTCCAGCCATGGCGAAGCCGCCGCGATAGGCTAGAGGACCGGGAAGCCCACAAACCAATTATTAAATCATTAAATCTGATTTAATATTTTTTGACGTTTCCACAACAATATGTATAAATGTACATAATTAGCAGGAGTTATATATAGTTATGAGCGCAGAAGCTCCAATACATCCAGTAGATACCATGCCGGTAGGCTATGAGCCTGTAGATTCTCTACCTGCCGACTTCTTCGATAGCGCCGTCGCGGTAGCCCGGAGGCCCGTAGGCGGCCCCGAAGCGGGCACAGTCATAGATTTTATGAATGAAGGCTACGCCATAGAAAAGAACCCCGAACCGCTAGCTACTCTGGTAGCTCCAGGACCATCCCCCGAGGACGTACTGGACTCCATAGCCGGATCCCCGGATCCAGACGGCGAGAGCCCCACCCCAAGGTTCCAACCTTATGAACGCCACATGGAAGACCAAGGCCCGGACAGCACCCTGGCCACAGGCATAACCCTGGTCAGCGAACAGGGCATAGTCAGGCCCGTGCTCACAGAAGCCGATACCGCAGAAGCAGAAACTCCACGACCCGCCGGCGAAGCAGCCGCAAGCCGCGGCAAGAACCTGCTCACGGCCCTAAGGCGCAGCCGCGCCGGCCAACTGGCCGCCGTAACCGCCATAGCCACCGGTGAACTGCTGTCACTAGGCACCTCGTCCGCCCAGGGCGCAGACGATCAACTACAGCAGGAGTGCGTACAGGCCGGCCTGAAGCACCCGAAGATATTGAAAAAGGGCATCAAGCATGCGGGGCAGGTTGGTTACGGCTCGGAGCCTGACCAACTCGTCTTTCTAGTCGCTCGCTATGGCAACATGCCCGAAGAATGTAATGGAGAATACATGCGGAGTAGCGCAGCCAAAGCCCAGCTCTTCGTAAGAGGCAAGTGGCGGAACATACATCCAGGATGGTATGGTCTACAACGCGTTGTTATAAACCCCGGGCCCGATACGAAAACTGTCGACAGTCAAGACGCACATAGCGGCACATTTTACGACTCGGCTGGCATACACGATAAGCCTTGGCAACTCCGCCCCTGCCGGGCTCGAATACTGCTCAGAGATTACGTGTACGTACCGAAACCTTTACCCCCAGAATATGCCGATGAACCGTGGAAGTTTAAGAACCCGCCCGTTGCACATAAGACGTATAAAATCGGAATACCGCCGAAAAACATCTATCCCCATAGCTTTCGGCGCAAGAATTGCTAATTAATAAAATATTAGTCTCTAGGCTTGCTTGCGTTATAACGCTGCTGTTCTAACGCAATATACTTGACAAATCGGCTGAATTACGCTAGTATTATTAGCTGTTACTGATAAAATAAAAACAAAATTACAAATACACGTAGAAGGATAACGATGTCTGAGCAACTTACTAAGAAGAAACTTCCAGTACCGCGATGGGTCACGGTCGCCGTCGCCAGTGCCGCACTGGTAGGCGCCGGTGGTGCCGCTAAGGCTGCCGAGAGCGGTCAGAATAGCGGTAATAGGCCGGACGGCGGCACCCCGGCCCCGGCAGGATTGGCCCCCAAGCCCGCAAAGCCCACCGCCGAAGGTAACGGTGGCACCACTGCCCCTGCCCGTGCTTCACAAGAAGGGACGAGCGGTAACGGCGGTACTACAGCCCCCAGCGAATACGCGCCTGAACCTGCTGGCCACGAAACTGGCCCCAACGGCAACGGCGGCACCACCGCTCCCGCGAGCGCTGCCCACGAGGGATTAAATGCTAACGGCGGCACCACTGCGCCTGCCTCAACCGCCCCTAAACAACCTGGCCACGAACCCGGTCCCCAAGGCAACGGCGGCACCACCGCGCCTGCTGAATTCGGTCCGGCGCACGGTTCTTCCGAAGCGGAAATTTCGGTCAGTGGCAGTCAAGCCGTTACTCCCGAACCCAGCACCAACGGCGGTACTACGGCCCCCGGCGAGTACGCGCCCGAACCCGCCGGTAGCGAACCCGGTCCCCAAGGCAACGGCGGCACCACCGCTCCCCAGCCATAGAAGCCGATCTGACATCCTATCAAAAAATACTCTGACGGGTGTTGGTGCTTGAACAATAGCGCTTATGTTCTATACTGGTATGCAGGTAGGCTATGGCAACCGAAACAGATAATAATACGGTTAATCCGGACACACACGCTGGCCCTGTTGCGAAGGTAGGTGATGGTGGAAAGGTATCCAGACGCCTGAAATTGCCTAAGGGCAGAAATCCCCTAAGCCGCATCAGAAATAAGAAGAAAGTTTTATTATATGGCTTGATCCTTGCCGCCGTGCTGGTAGGTGGCTGGCTGGTGCTTAAGAGTGTTTTTCACATAGGCGAGAAGGTCTATGCCGAAGCCGCCGGACATAAGATATACAGGGAAGAAGTAAAAGACCTTATAGGTGACACCAAGGGCATCAGTGATCATGACGCGGCAACCGCCCTGGCAGACAAGTACTTCACAGAAGCCCTGGCCAAGGAGCAGGGCATTACCGTCACCGATAAGGATATACAGGAGCAATTAGGGCGCGGCGCGGACCTTAAGAAGCAAAAAAAGGATAACCACTATATTTATCAGACCGTCGTCAACAACGCCTACTTTGACAAACTGCAAGCTAAGCTCAACGGAGTATATAAGGGTTACATGATAATAGTGCACTTCGATCGTTATATACCGGCAACGCCCGTATCGGACGCTTATAAAAAGGCGATTCCTCAGATGGGTGATCCGAAGGCTATAAAGGCTGACAAAGAGTACGCCAAGCAATTCATAGATAAGCTTTACGAACAGCTCAGGAATCATAAGATTACTTGGGAAGAGGCAGCCAAGATGGAACAGGACGATCCAAGAGTCGGCAGGACAAACTATCCTACAGCGAGCCATTCCGGCCCGTTCGATACCTCGAAAGCCCCTGTGACGGCCTTCAACGCACCCGTAGCCCAGGGTGAAGTAAGCCAACTTAAGAAAGGGGCATTCACCAAGCCTTTCCCTGTACCCGTATATAACCCCGACACTAAGAAAAATCCTGCATCCTATTATTTGATAGTAAGGATGGATTCCAAATACGGGGGTAGCGCCAAGGGCAACTTCTTCACGTACACCTTGGATGCCAAAAAACGTCTGCATTACGCAGTAAATGTCTGACTTTAAAAATAAGCTTGACCTTTTTATTAAAAAGGTATATAATACCGACATTAGTTATTAGGCTACGAAGAGGAGAAGTGATGGCGAGCAATCCTAACGCATTACAAGCAAGTATCGAACCTGCTGCGGTAGCATCGGATAATCCCGATATGGAATCCAGGAGCCTTAGCGGTCACTTGGGTGGCTTAGTATCAAGCGCCGGCGAAATCGCAGGACAGGTAAGAGATGCGGTGCACACAGGATATGACTACATAGCCGATCGCTATGATTCCCTCAAGTTCGGCGCCAAAACCTTGGCTGCCGTAGGCGGCGTAGCTTTCGTAAGCGCCCAGGCCGCAGAACTGACGGCCAACGTTGAGCCCGTAGTGGCGCAAGATAATACACCCGAAGCGGAGGCGCCCCAAGCTTCCGAGTCCGCGGTAAGTTTTAGAAAAAAGTGTATTCGAGAAGGCCTTGCCCGGCCTGCCGTAGAGGCCTTCCTGCGTCATCCTGGAGCGCGCAATCAGGAACTCCGGAGCCAGATAAGTCTTTATGGACTCTCTGGAGAATGCGCAGATGCGGGCTATGAACAATCGGCTCGCGTAAGAGTCCGGATGGAAGAACCTAGGAGAGGCGGCAAGCTAGTCGACCTGATACGCGGTAGATCATTGAAGCTCCTTACGCCCCCCGAAGGCCTGATCGCCCGTAATGTCATTTCTGTCAAACCGGACGGCAGGGTTGGCAGGAAAGCCTACTTTCACCGCACGCCCGGTCGGGGTGAGACGGAAGTCATAGAAGAGATCACAGAAATCGTAAGGAACCCCAAAGGCAAAAAAATTGACCAGAGAACGTTCAAGACAGACGTTGACGTGATGGCTCCACGCCGTAAGCGCTAAGCTTCACCACTTGCGCTATGCCGCTTATGTTCCTATACTGATAGCCAGGTATATAAGCCATGGCAGAGAATAAAAAATCACAGAGATCTGCTAAAAGTTTCCTAAGTCTCGCGGCTAAGCTATCAATATTCGTTGTAGCGATATTAGG
>DASUOD010000013.1:0-4220 GCA_036276795.1 Saccharimonadales bacterium (SeqCode) | reverse complement strand
AAGGACTTTACCTTCTATTTCGTGACCCGGTCAGGTACCGCCAAATACCATAACCTGGATAAGACGCCGTGGGCGGCGCTGACCGTTGCCGACCCGGCCAACCAGACCACGGTCCAGGCCGCCGGTAAGGTATCGAAAGTTCAGGTAGAGGACTACATGGACGTGGTCTTCAATAAGTTAGCCAAGGTAAGGCCCAAGGACGATTCACATTGGACCCCGCCGCTGGAAAAACTGCACGAAGGCAACTTCATACCCTACAAACTTACGCCTACGAAGCTTCACTATGCCGATTATAAACATGATAAGGCGGATCCCCACGACGAATACATAGAACGGATCATCGATGGCGCTTAAGATAACATCTTCCGATGGTCAGCAGAATACCACCGGCAACCCTCAGACCGCGCCTACCGGTACGCCCGGAACGCCGGCCAAATCGGGCAGCGTCCAGCCGGGCACGTCCACCGACCTGCTCAATAGCCAGCAGGGCATAGGCCTTGGCAGTCCGGCGCTTACTACCGTCAACCTGGACAGCGACCCGTCGCAAGTACGGACGCAGACCGGATCCCAATCCCAGGCTGCCGCCCAGCCGCCGTATCATGCCAACCTGGCCTGGCTCAGCGTTCCCGCGATCTTCTTGCTGGTGGCTGCCGGAATGGTCTGGGCCATCGCCCGTTCAGCAAAAAGCACAACGAATTAGCCTGATTCCGCTTGCTTGACGGTCGCAGCGGAGGTTATCATTAATCTGGAATCAATCCCAAAACACAAAATTAAAAAATAAAAAGGATACGCCGATGGCGGTAAAAAGCGGTTTGGCATTTGAATTGGTCGACACGTCTGACGAGGGTATTATCAAGATAGACCGTCTATTGAAGAAGCTTTGAGGGTTGACGCCCGCATATAGCCTGGGGCTACGTGCCGGCGCTTTCCACTCAAGCCTGCGTGATTCTGCTCCTGACGGCGCGTTCGACCAGGAAGATACTATCACTGTTTCTGCGTTTCGTCGCGTATGACGCCGACCAACTCTTCCAGGACGTCCTCGAGCATTATCACGCCCACCAGCCTGTTCTTAGAATCAGTTACCTGAGCGATGTGGGCGCCGGATTGCTGCAGGGCCGTAAGGGCGCGGCGTAACGTGACGGAAACCTTGACGTTGGCAAGCGGTCTGATGAAACGTGCGGGCAGCGGTTCATCCAATTTATTTTCCGGAATTTGCAGCAAGTCCTTAAGATGTACGTAACCCCTTAAGCGGCCTTTCTTATCCGGTACGGGGAAGCGAGAGAAGCCGGTCTTTGCCGCGAGGCCTTCAACTTCTTCGGCGGAGGGATTCGCAGAAGTGCTGACCACCTTTTCGGGCAACAGGACCACCGACTTCACGGTCTGCTCCTCGAAGTCCAGGGTACCGGATAGCAGGTGCTCTTCTTCTTCGCTCAACAAGCCCTCGCGGTGCGATTCCTTTACGAAACCGGCGACCTCGTCGCGGCTGAAACTGCTGGCGATTTCCTGGCGGGGTCTTATACCGACCAGACGCAGCGTTCCGTTAGCGATCGAATTGAACCCACCGATGACGGGCCCCGCCACCTTTACCATAAGGAAAAGCGGCGGTACGAGCAGTAGCGCCGCGCGGGTCGGCTCGCTCAATGCCAGGTTCTTCGGTACCATTTCGCCAATGACCACATGAGCGTAAACGACGATGGCTAACGCAAGTCCGAACGAGATGGCATGGAGCCAGAAGTCCGTGACGCCTAACGCAAAGAACGGCTGCTCGAGCGCATGGGCTATGACCGGCTCGCCGACCGCGCCCAGAACAAGGCTACAGACCGTTACGCCAAGTTGCGCGCCCACCAGCATGAGCGAAACCTGCTCCATGGCATTCAGGGTTATTTTGGCCGCATGCGAGCCGTTAAGCGCCTTCAGTTCGATGCTGCTGCGGCGGGCAGAGACCAGCCCGAATTCAGCGCCGACGAAGAAGGCGTTGCCTAAGAGCATCGCCAAAGCTATGAGCAGTCCTATTTCAAAACTCATGGCTGCCTCTCCCGGTCTTTCTCGTGCGCCAACTTCTTCATCTGCAGGCGGTCTATGCGAAGACCGTCCATGCGCTCGACCTGCAGCTCAACCCTTAGCTTATCGCCATCGCGGTCAACGCCATCGAGCACGACCCTGTCACCTACTTTCGGGATTCTCTCCAGATGATCGGTAACGAGTCCGGCGATCGTCTCAACGTCCTCTTCCTCGGGTAAATAAATATTAAGCTTCTCGCCGATTTCATCCGGCCTGAGCAGACCGGATAATAACCAAGCCCCACTGGTGCGTTTACGAATCGCGACGCTTGAACGATCATGCTCATCCTTCACCTCGCCCACGAGCTCTTCCAGCAGATCCTCGATAGTTACCACCCCGTCGACGGCACCGAACTCATCTACTACGACAGCCATTTGTAAACCACCCTTCCGCAAGTCTTCCAGCAGTGGTTCCAGCTGTATGCTAGAAGGCACGAGCACCGGCGGTCGCATGATTTGCCGCACCGGCGTTTTGTCACGTTTCTGACGGGGCACGCCGAGAGCTTGCTTGATGTGGACGACACCAAGTACGTCATCGAGATTCTTGCCGTAAACCGGGAAACGGGACAGACCGCTTACCTTTGCCAACTTCAGAACTTCCGAAACCACCTGGTCCGCTTGGATGCTGCGTACTCTGATCCGCGGCGTCATGACATCGAGCGCCGTCAGGTCGCCGAAATTAAGCGAACGCTCCAGCATCCGGGCGGTTTCCTTGGCAAGCGTGCCTTTTTCGGCCGAACGGCGGACCAGCGAGAGCAATTCGTCGGCCGAACGCGCGGAGGCCAGCTCCTCTTGCGGCTCCACGCCTAACCGCCTCAGCGCAAAGTTGGCGCTACCGTTCAGAATCTTGATGGGGAATGTCATTGATTTGGTGAAAAGCAGCAGCGGCCCCTGGATGAACTTGGCCGTAGCCAGCGGCTTGGCGATGGCAATGTTTTTTGGCACCAGCTCGCCGAAGATCATGGTAAGGGCCGTGGCCAAAACGAGGCCGACGGTCACCGCTATGCCCGGCAATAGTTCACGGGGAACGCCGATTGATGTCAACGGCGGCCCGAGCAGATGAGCGATCACGGGCTCCGCAAGGAAACCGATAGCCAGGTTCGTGATCGTTATGCCGACCTGAGCGCTCGATAATTGGGTGGACAGCGTGGCCAAGGCATGAGCTACGCCCTGCGCCCTGCCGTCTCCCTTGGCGGCCAGGCGCTCAACGGTCGATCGGTTGACGGCGATCAAAGCGAACTCGGCTGCGACGAAGATCCCACACGCCAGAATCAATAAGACAGCGATAGCTAAGAGAAATATCTCTATCATGAATTAATGTTTATGCTCCATGATAGGGTGTCCACGGGTTTATTCTATCAGATATTATAAGGGGCAGCTTACTAAATTAATGTCTAACGGTGCCTTGGGTCATTATGAACGATTGGTAGCGGCGAGTGGGATCGAACCACTGACCTCAGGCTTATGAGTCCTGCGCTCTAACCATCTGAGCTACGCCGCCGTGAGTGCTGTTTGCAGGACTGTAATATAGCACGGTTCACATCTGTTTTCCAGCTGTCCGTTGCTACAATGTATAGGCCATGGAAGTGACCTTGCCCAAGGGAAAGTACGTACTGGCCGTATCCGGCGGCGTGGATTCGGTGTCATTGCTTCATGCCCTGAAGGACCGGCCCGGCGTGGAACTGGCGGTGGCGCATTACGATCATGGTATCCGGCCCGATTCGACGAAGGACCGCAGATTCGTGCAAAAACTGGCTGACGCCCACGGCCTGCGTTTCATATATGAGGAAGGGGGCCTGGGTCCGGGCGCCAGCGAGGCGGAAGCCCGGGAGGCCCGGTATGGTTTCCTGGAAAGGGCCCGGCAGCAGTACAGGGCCCGGGCCATAGTGACCGCCCATCACCGGGATGACGTGCTCGAAACAGCCGTCATCAACCTTATGCGGGGCAGCGGCCGGAAAGGGCTGACGGCACTGGCCAGCAGGCAGGATATGGAAAGGCCGCTGCTGGACGTGTCAAAGGAAGAGATCATAGCCTATGCCAAGGAGCACGGTCTGGAGTGGAGCGACGACCCGACCAATCTGGATACCGACTATCTGCGCAACTATGTACGGCACAAGGTCCTGCCGCGCTTCAGCAGGGCGGAGCGTGACAGGCTTTGGA
>DASUOD010000012.1:0-2411 GCA_036276795.1 Saccharimonadales bacterium (SeqCode) | reverse complement strand
AAGAACCAGCTGGACCGTTTGCGCCCGGACCTGGTGCACTTCGGCATGGTGCAACAGCCGATCTGGTACCACGGCAAGGTGGTGACCACCGTGCACGACCTGACCACCATGCGGTTTTCCAACCCCTCCAAGAACTCCTTCATATACACCTTCAAACAGCAGGTCTACAAATACGTGGTATGGCGCGCCGCCCATAAATCTTCCGTCATAGTAGCGCCGTCGCAGTACGTGGCCGGCGACGTGGTGCGGTTCACCGGCGTCAGGCCAAGCAAGGTGGTAGTCACGCCCGAGGCGGCCGACCCGATCACCGCCCGGCCCAAGCCCCTGAAACAGCTGGTCGGCCGCCGGTTCATCATGTACGTGGGTAGGCCCATGCCGCATAAGAACCTGGAGCGCCTGATCGAAGCCTTCGCCTCCCTGCGCGCCAATCACCCCAAGACCATGCTGGTGCTGGCCGGGCGCAAGGACGCCAACTACCAGCGCGTGGAGGACGAAGCCTACGTCCGCGGTATAAAGAACCTGTATTTCCCCGGCTACGTCACCGAAGGCCAGCTACGCTGGCTGTACGAGCGCTGCGAAGCCTACGTCTTTCCCTCTTTGAGCGAGGGGTTCGGCCTGCCCGGCCTGGAAGCCATGCGCCACGGCGCACCGGTGATCTCCAGCAATGCCACCTGTCTTCCCGAAGTCTACGGCGACGGGGCCTACTACTTCGATCCGACCGACACGGCCGCCATGGCGGGTGCGATCAACGAGGTTCTGACCGATAAGAAGCTGCGCGCCGACCTGATTAAGAAGGGTCGCTCGCAGGTACGCAAGTATTCCTGGCGCCGCATGGCCGAACAGACCCTCGATGTCTACAGGCGGGCCCTTGATGAACTATAGTCGTGTTGTTACGGAACAAGTGCGCGGGCAAGCGTCTTAGTCGGTCGATTCTTCGCGGCGTAAAACTATGTGGCGGTCGCGGCCTTCGCCCTCTGATTCGCTGGTCAGGCCGTATTCGGCGGCCAGCTTGTGTACCACGCGGCGGTCGGCGGCATTCATCGGGTCCAGGGCCATGGACTCGCCGCTGTCCTGCACCTGCTTGACCCAGGCCTCGGCTTTGTCGCGCAGACGCTCGGCCCGTTGCTTCTTATAATCGGCCACGTCGATGTTCACGCGGGTGTGGGCGAAGCCGTCGTTCTTCAGAGCCGTGCTGGTCAGATACTGGAAGGAGCGCATGTTCTCGCCGCGTTGGCCGATCAGGAAGCCGTTCATGTGGGTGCTGGGGACGTTCAGCTGTATGACCTCATCGTCGCTGGTGGCGTAGACGTTGGTATTCAGGCCGAAGAATGACAGCAGGTCTTCCAGATACTTCTTGGCGTATACTATCGACTCTTCCAGCGAGTCGTTCGGCTTGGCACCGGAACCGTCGTCTGCTTTGCCGCTCATTTCTTCCTCTTTTTCTTGCGGCGCGCGGCCTTCTTAGCTTTCTTCTCTCCGGCGGCGGCTTCTATTATCTGGGCCTCGGGGATCTTGGACAGATCGCGCCTGGCGGGCTTATCGGCGATGCCCTCCATCTCTTCCTCGTCCTGAGCCAGTATGATGGACTGCTGTATGTAAGCGACCACCCCGGTCACCAGCCAGTACAGGCTGAGCGCCGAAGCCAGCCCGATGGTAAAGACGAATATCATGACGGGCAACAGGTACAAGGTGGAGCGGCCCACGGCGGCGGTGACCTCGGACTGGTCCGCCGGGTTGCCGTCGCTGGCCTGCTTTAGGATGTCGCGCAATCCCTTCTGGTCCTTGTCGGTGGGCAGGAGTTGTTTGCCCTGGAAGAACTGGGCCACGGCGCTGCCGGTCACTATGATGAACGCCGGCACGTAGAATGGCATGCCCTGTGAAATCGCCGCCCGGCTCAGGTCTACCCAGCCGAACAGGGTGTTGTCGAAGGCGTGTATGTTGTCTGCCAGGTGCCGCATCCAGCTCATATCCTGGATGGCCGGGTATGTGAAGCTGATCAGGCTTTGCGGGTCGTCGATCACCTTCCGCAGGCCGCTGTACAGGCCTATGAGCACGATCAGCTGGACGGCCAGTATGGGCAGGGTGCCCAGCGGGTTGATGCCTCTTTCTTTATAGAGCTCCATGAGCATCTGCGATTCCTTCTGCCGGTTGCCCTTGGTGGCCTTTTTGATCTTCTTGATCTCCGGCTGCAGCTCCCGCATGGCCTTGGCCTGGTGCAGCTGTTTCTTGACCAAAGGCCACATCAGCAGGCGGACCAGTACTGTGAAGATTATGAGCGCCAGCCCGAAGTTATGGCCCGGCAGTATGGCGTAGATGAACACCAATAAGTTAAAAATCGGTTGGACGATGAAAGTCGTGAACATTTGCCTCCTACTATATCATGCCCACCGGTGTTCAGCGGGCCGTCTTCT
>DASUOD010000011.1:0-5663 GCA_036276795.1 Saccharimonadales bacterium (SeqCode) | reverse complement strand
CCCGACGGTCACAGCCTTCGATACCCACCAGTACCGGGAGCAGATGGAGCTGCTGGAGAAGTTCGCCAAGCGCATCCACATAGATATGATGGACGGCGTGTTCGCGCCCACCGTATCGCCGCCGCTCGAGACGGTCTGGTGGCCGGAAGGCATCACTGCCGACATACACGTGATGTATCAGGAGCCTGGCGGATACCTAGGTCAGTTGATCGAACTTAAGCCCCATCTGGTCGTCATCCAGTACGAAGCTGACGTGGACCATGCGGACTTCGCGGCAAAGCTACGGGCCGCCGGCATCAAGGCCGGCCTGGGGCTTCTTCAGGATACGACCGTGGAAGAGGCCGCGCCGGTGCTGGACAGGTTCGATCACGTCATAATCTTCAGCGGCAAGCTTGGTCACCATGGCAGCACGGCCGACCTCCGGTATCTGGACAAGGTCCGGGAGGTCCGCGAGCTTTTTCCTGACATAGAGATAGCCTGGGACGGCGGCATCAACGATAAGAACGCCGGGCGATTGGTGGAGGGCGGCGTGGAGGTCCTGAACACCGGCGGCTTCATACATAAGGCGGATGACCCCCAAGAGGCTTATGCTAAACTGGAGACGTTGATCAAAGGCCTCTAGGGAGTGCAGAAATTACCGCTTGAACGTCTGGAAACCATAGCGAATGACATCCGTCAGGATATCGTCCGTATGCTGGAGCATGCCGGCAGCGGGCACAGTGCCGGTCCGTTGGGACTGGCCGACATCTTCACGGCGCTGTACTTCGACGTGATGGATTATGATCCTAAGAACCCTGATTGGGATGAGCGCGATATCTTCCTGCTCAGTAATGGCCACTGCGTACCTGTGCAGTATGTCACCATGGCGCATGCCGGATTCTTCGACAAAAAGGAGCTTATGACCCTGCGGCAGTTCGGTTCGCGCCTGCAGGGCCATCCGGAACGCGCCAAACTGCCCGGCCTGGAAAATACCAGCGGTCCGTTGGGCTGCGGGCTCAGTCAGGCCTGCGGCATGGCGCTGGCCATGCGCATGGACGGCCAGGACCGCCGCTGGATATACGTGGTCACAGGCGACGGCGAGCAGGACGAAGGCAACGTGTGGGAGGCCGCCATGCTGGCCTCCAAGGAAAAGCTTAACAACATCATCGCCTTCACAGACCGCAACAACATCCAGATAGACGGCCCGACCGAAGAGGTGATGCCTCTGGAAAACCTGAAAGCCAAATGGGAGGCCTTCGGCTGGCATGTCATTGAAATCAACGGCAACGACATCGAAGGCGTCATAGACGCCTGCGCCATGGGCCGTGCCATAGAGAACAAACCGGTCATGATAATCGCCCACACCATCCCCGGCAAAGGCGTGGACTTCATGGAGAACGACTTTCAATGGCACGGCAAGCCGCCGGACAAGGACCAAGCCAAGAAAGCTTTGCACGAACTCCGCACCCTGGGTGGAAAGATAAGGGGCGAGCATGAGTGACATGCGCCTGTTGGCCGTGGACGGAAAGCTGGATAGAGAGCCGATCCGAAAAGGTTTCGGCCGGGGTCTGCTGGAAGCCGGTAAGCGCTGGGAGAAAGTGGTAGCGGCCTGCGCCGACCTGACCGATTCGACCCAGATGAGCCTGTTCGCCAAAGAATTCCCGGAACGCTATATCGAAGTCGGCGTGGCCGAGCAGAATCTGGTGACCGTCGGTTCCGGCCTGGCAGCCATGGGCAAGATTCCGTTCGTGTCGTCGTACGCTGCCTTCAGCCCCGGACGCAACTGGGAGCAGATCCGCACGACCATATGTTTGAATGACCGGCCAGTGAAGGTGGTCGGCTCGCACGCCGGCGTATCCGTCGGCCCTGACGGCGCCACGCATCAGATGCTGGAGGACCTGGCGCTCATGCGGGTACTGCCGAACATGGTGGTGATAGCGCCGTGCGACAGCGTGGAGGCCGAAAAGGCGACCATCGCCATGGCTACCGATAAACGGCCGAACTATATGCGCCTGGCCCGCGATGCTACGCCGGTCTTCACCACGGAAAAGACGCCGTTCGAGATCGGCAAGGCCTATGTATTCGACAAAGGTGCCGACGTGAGCCTGATAGCTACCGGGACCATGACGTACCAGGCTCTTAAGGCGGCCGAACTCCTGTACAAGGACGGCATCGAGGCAGAAGTGGTACATGTACCGACCATCAAACCGCTGGACAAGGAGACGATCCTAAGAAGCGTCAGGAAGACCGGTGCCGTGGTGACGGCCGAAGAAGGCCAGGTCGTCGGCGGGCTGGCGGGCGCCATCGCCGAACTGTTGGCCGAGGAGCATCCGGCGCCGATGGGGCGGGTAGGCATGAAGGACCGTTTCGGCGAATCGGGCGCGCCGGACGAACTGCTGGAGCATTTCGGGCTGGACGCCAAGCACATACGCCTGGCCGCCCACGCCGTCCTAGACAGGAAGGAAGCGTAAACCAGGCACGAATGTTATAATTTAATTGCTTATGAGCCAAAACCAAAACCCTACCATCTATGCTCTCGGCAAAGCCACCCAGGACGTTTTTTTAAGAAGTGATGAATTCGACCCCAAGACCGAAGGGAAGGTCGCGTACACGCATCTGCCTTTGGGCGAGAAGATCGATGTCGAGGAAGCGTTCTTCGCGACCGGCGGCAATGCCACGAACGTCGCGGTCACACTGGCCCGGCAGGGTATTGACGCTCATTTCGTGTGGGCCTTAGGGGAAGATCCGGCTTCGCAGAGCATACTGGCAGATATGCAGGCGGAGGGCGTTCAAACGGATCTGGTGGATCAGAGGCCGGAGTATAAGGCCAGCTTTTCGACCGTACTGTTATCCCCGGACGGCGAAAGGACGATCTTGAATTTCCGTGGAAGCGGCATGGATGAGGATTCATTCAGCAAGGCATTGCACAGGATCGATAAGGCCGACTGGCTCTACCCTTCTTCCCTTAGGAATTATCAACTGCTGGATATGTTGGTCAAGAAGGCTAAGGCGCTGGACGCCAAAGTGATGCTCAACCCCGCCGGCAGTGAGTTGGCCCATCCGGATAAGCTCAAGAAAATCCTTGAAGATATCGAAGTCCTTTGTCTGAACAAGGAAGAGATGCAGTCCGTCGTCGGCAAGGGCAGCCTGGAGGAGTTGGTGAAGAAAGGGTTGGACCTTTGCCCTGTCGTAATCGTTTCCGACGGCCCGAACGGGGTCTGCGCGTCAGACGGCAAGACCATCATCAAGGCGGGTATGTACGAGGAGGTGCCGGTGATCGACCGTACCGGCGCCGGCGATGCCTTCGCCTCCGGATTCTTAAGCAAGTGGAGCCGCGGGAGCAGCCTTAGGGACGCCGTGATCTTCGGCAGCGCAAACTCGACTTCCGTCGTAAGCAAGATCGGTGCCAAGGCCGGTATCTTACGGACCGGCGCGAAGCTACATGATATGCAATTGGAGGAACACGATGTCTGATGACTCACATAATCCGGCCAAAGCGCCGCATGTGCTGGCGATCGGCGATATAGTTACCGATGCCTTTATAAAGCTATCCGAGGATTACGCAGAGTCGTCTACCGACGACAAAGGCTACAAGCGCCTGAGCTTCGAGCTTGGCGCCAAACTGCCCTACGACAGCGTCGAGATCATCCAGGCGGTCGAGTGCAGCCCGAACGCCGCGGTGTCGATGAGCCGCCTGGGGCTGGGAGCCAGCCTGGTGTCGTGGCTTGGTGACGACGGTCCGGGCAAGGATATGATCGAGTATCTTAAAGGGGAGGGTGTCGGTACTGATGAGCTGGTGGTCGAACACGGCCAGAAGACCAATTACCATTATGTCCTGCGCTATGGCGGTGACCGGACGAAGCTTCAGCGCTTCGAGGACTACTCATATGAGTGGAAGGCTCCGCATCAGCGCCCCGATTGGCTTTATCTAGGTGTGCTCGGTGAAAAAACCTGGCCTCTTCACGAAGGAATCCTGGGATATCTTGAGAGTAATCCGGACATCAAGCTCGCCTTTCAGCCGGGCATGTATCATCTGATGTGGGGCGCTGAGAAGATGAAGGACTTCTATAAGCGGGCCGAAGTGGTCGTCCTGAACCGTGAAGAAGCGGTGACGGTCACCGGCGGCGATCACGATGATGTCCATGATCTGATCGACAAGTTGCATGGACTGGGACCGAAGATCGTCGCGGTGACGGACGGACCGAACGGAGCTTATGCGTCCGATGGGCGGAACCGGCTGACGATGCCGCTTTACCCGGATCCGGCGCCGCCGGCCGACCGTACCGGCGCCGGCGACGCCTTTGCCAGCACTTTCGTAGCTTCTCTGGCGCAGGGCCACGATCTGGAAAGCGCGCTGCAAAGGGCGCCTATAAACTCGATGGCCGTATGCCAGAAGGTCGGCGCCCAAGCCGGTCTGCTGACAGGGAAAGAGTTGGAGCGCTACCTGCAGGACGCGCCCAGTGGGTACCACCCCGAACAGCTTTCTTAAGACGCGGCGCTTATGGTAATCTGTAGATGAAGGTTCGGCATATGCTGAGGCTGTATAAACACAAATCACCGGAGGGTAGGCAAGGGTTATGACCCGTTTTTTGTCGGAAGCCTTGAAGGCCGAGGAGCCTTTCTTCCGTCTGGCGCTACAAAGCATGGAGGCGGTCCGGGGCCACCGCAATACGGATATACGTTTCTCTATCGGAGTACGCCACGAAGCCCGGAAGAAACTGCGGGAACTGGGGCTTGATCCGGATGACACCACGCCCCCGGAACTCTATCATGTACTGCAGGAACGTCTGAAATCGGACGACTTACGGCTCACCAGGAGGCTGCGCACCTTGGCGGCCACCCATGTATCGGCCGAAGCCGAGGTCGTGTCCGGCATGGTCCATGCGCTCAGGGAGTTACCCGACTCCAAGGGCTGTTTCGCGCTTAAGAACAGCAGCCTGCGGGCCATATTCAGGAAACTGCCGCCCAAGAAGGCGATGAAACGGCTGGGCTACCGGTCGCTGGACTCGTTCCTGAAGCACGAGGACCCGGTATCGGTCCTGGCCGCCGCTTTCCTGAGCGAAGGGATCACCTGGCAGCACAAGTTGCTGGAGCAGTACAAACGCCTGACTCCAAGCGACTTTGAAAACCGGGACATACGCATCACGCGTCCGGACTCGGCCAGGTGGCGACAGCTGGCTGCCAGCTCGGTCAACCGCAAGCGCCATAACATTCTGTGTTTCAAGGAAGCGGGTGCGCTGGTACTTCTGCCTCTGCCGGAAGATGCTCCGCCCGGGGCGGTGACGGCCAGCCTGGCCCTGGCCCTTCATGAGCTGAACCGCATACGGTCCGGTAGCACTTTCCTTAAGCTGTGCCAGGTACGTCCGGATTTCGGCAATCTGGTGAAGACGGTGGCCAGCGATGAACCGAGCCTGGCCGTGCGCCTGTTCGACCAACCGGTATCCTGGCAGCTGATACAACGATATTACTCCGAACTAACCGAAAAGTTCCGCGAAGCCGTATTCGAACCACATGTCCGGCTGGAGGACATGGCCTGGCATTCCGTGGAAGAGTCATTGGGCGCGATCGACCCGGACCTGGGATTCTGGAAGAACAGCGCCCATCTGGGACTGTTGCACCAGCATGAACCGGTGTCCATGAACATCGTGGATACGGCCCTCAACTACTGCAACGGATTGCCTTTC
>DASUOD010000010.1:0-11799 GCA_036276795.1 Saccharimonadales bacterium (SeqCode) | reverse complement strand
CGTGCTCCCAGACGTCCAGGCCAAGGATGGGGGGCGCCTGCCCGGAATTAAGCGGTGAATCCTGATTGGGCGTGGTGGCTATGGACAGGTCGGGTTGCAGCCAGGCCCAGCCGCTGCCGAAGACGCCGAGCGCCGCGGTGCCGAACTCGTCCATGAAGCCCTGGAAACTGCCGTATTTATCTTTGATAGCGTCGGCCAGCCTGCCTCCGGGTTCGCCGCCCCCGTCCGGCGACATCCATTTCCAGAAATGCGTGTGGTTGTAATGGCCGCCGCCGTGGTTGCGCACGGCGGTACGGATCCCTTCCGGTATGGAGTCCAGGTCGCTGATGAGCTCTTCGATGGACTTCTTCTGAAAATCAGGGGCTTTCTCGAGCGCGGCGTTCAGTTTGTCGACATAGGTCTGATGGTGCCTGCTATGGTGGAGCTCCATGATGTCCTTGCTGATATATTTACCGAAAGCGTCGTAGTCGTAGTCTAGTTTTGGCAGTGTGAACATGGGCGACCCCCTAATGGTCATTAGCTTGGACTTATTCCATTATACGACTATAGGCCAGCCATGTAAGGGCCGCTGTTAGATAGCGCACTTCAGGCGTATTGCATAAGCTCCGGCCACATGGCTGCGGATTCGTCGCGGCCGATGACCCCGGCCAGGGCCCCCAGGTCCCTGATAACTATATGGCGTTTGTCGTCGTAGCCGATCAGACCGCGCTTCTGCATACGGCTCATGGACCGGCCGAAGGTCTCCCTGGTGGTGCTGATGGAGTGCGCCAGGTCCTCGTGGGTTATCAGGGCATCAATGACGATGCCTTCATCGGTCCGGGCACCGAACCGGTTGGCCAGCGACAACAACCGGTAGGCGCTGCGCTCCAGGGCGTCCGAATACAGCAGGTTGTCTATACGCCCGACATAAAGATGGTAGCGGTCTACGAGCCTCTCCAGCATCTCGGACATGACCACGGGATGGGAGGATATGAACTGCCTGAAGTTGTCGCGAGGTATCATCCAGAGTTCCGTGGCGGTCAGGGCTTCATAATACATGCTGCGCACGCTGCGCCTGAACGGCCAGATGATGGGGAAGAGGTCACCTTCGCCGAAGAAGTCCAGCACGTGTTCATCGCCTTGCTTGGAGAGCGAGTACATCTTTATAAGGCCGCTTTCTATAAGATAGACGCCGCGTGGCGTCTCGCGCGCACGCAATATGGTGTCGCCTTTCTGATACTCGAAGTGCCTGCCCCCACGGAACATGGCCTTCAATTCCTTCGACCGGATGCCTTGCTGTATCATAGTACTCCTTGTAGGTGGCCCTAAATACAGTATATAGCAATCAATGACCAAGTTCTGTCAATAGCTTATCGAAGCTATCCAGCCTGGTCTTCAGCCGGGGTGTGGGCGACGTACCGGGTTCCGGCCAGTCCACGCCCGGAGCATATACCTCCAGGATGTCGGCGTAGGGCATGGCGTCCTTGCCCGCCAGGACGGACACCTCCACGACCGTGGCCGGCCCGTCTGCGCCGAAACGTCCGCGGAAGCCGCCACGCAGGTCGTATGAGTACACGGCCCGGGTGCGGCGCTCGAAAGGGATGCCGCGGCCGCGGAAGGCCTTGCCCATGGACATGCCGCCGGATATGTCGCGCCGGACCTCGGGGTATGCCGCGGCCGCTCCGCGGCTGAAGGTCACCATCGAAAATTCCAGCGCCTGCCCGCCGGCCAGCGTGCTTATGACGCGTCTGTCAACGTCTTGCGCCAGGACCTTGACCACGGTCGGTCCGAACTGCTCTTCCAGTATGTCGCTCGATAGTGGATCAGACATATTGGAGCAGGTGTTTGATGCCGTTATATGCCGCGGTGTCAGCCACGATTTCCAGGCCTATGCCTAGGATACCCACCAGGATGCCCATGATGAGCAGCAGGCCGTCTTCCAGGATAAGCCCCAACGAGATTATGACGACGCCCAAGGCGGGCAGGGTATCGAGGCCCGAGAACGGCGGCGCCACGAAGGCCGCGACCGTGAAGGTCAGGACTATGAACCCGATGACGGACGGCACGGGCGTACGGACCATCGCGCCGTTCCAGCGTTGCCGGGAACGGCGCTCGAACCAGCCGATGAAACCGATGAGCTTGCCGGCTGCCTTGCCCGAAAGCGCCTTGCCGACATCCACTTTCAGCCAGCGCTTAGGCAGCCAGACCGACTTACGGCCGGCTATGAGCTCCAGGGCGAGCAGCATGGCGATTATCTCCGTGAGGTGGGTGAGTCCGCCGGTGGGTATGGGCAGGGCGGGCAGGGCCATCAGCAGCAGGAAGGCGATAGCGAAAGTCTTTTCCGCGAACACGTCGTTCAGGCCGCCAAGGGTCTTGTCGCGGCCGTCCTTAAGCCAGGTATGCAGCTCGCCGCTGAAGTCCGACTGGCGCTTGATAGGTTTTGCCATAGCTTTCATAGTAGCCTAGTCGGGTAAGAAATTACAGGTATACTTAGAGCTATGGAAGATATGGAGGCCGGCGGGACGCTCAAAGGAACGGTGGTCCGGTTCAGCGGCGATGGACGGCGCCTGGGCTACCCTACCGCCAACCTGACCGTCGACACCTCCGCCAAGGACGGCGTGTATTTCGGCTGGGCCGATCTGGCCGGTTACGAACACCACCCCAGTATCATATTCATCGGCGTGCCCACGACCACGGGCGATGACAGGCGCCGCGTGGAAGCTTATCTTCTTGGCATACCAGACAAGGACTACTACGGTCTGCCGATGGCGCTCACTTTGGGCGAGTATCACCGTGGCAACCGGACCTTCGCCGATACCGACGAACTCATCGATGCCATGAAGGCCGACGAGGCCGCCGCCCGCCTGTGGTTCAAGGACCAGGGACGGGGCAAGCCTTGATAGACGTGGACCAGCCCATAAACGCGGTGGCGTGGTCGGTCGGATCACTGGCCCTTTACATATTCGCCTTCAGAAGCTGGCGCAGCCACCGGATCACCGGCAACCCGCTGGCCCGGATGTACTACGTGCTCGGCCTGACATTCGGCACGGCCTTGTTCTTCTTCGGCGTACCGGCGCTGGTCACGTTGGACACGCGGATCCTGCGCTATTCGTATTTCTTTGCCGACCTGTTCGTGCAGATATCCATGCAGGTGCAGGTGTGGCTGTTGTGGTTCCTGGGCCTTCAAAGACGGGTGCGTCTGGATTATCTATACCTGGCGACCATACCTTTCTCCGCGATACTGATGACCCTGCAGGCCACCACGTCGCAGGTGGCCATCAGCCTGTCGCCCTACCTGGTCGTCTATACGGACGAACCGGTGGTGCTGGCGCTCAAGTCCATCATCTACGTGGCCATAGCCCTGCCCATCGGCTATTTCCTGCTCAGGCAGGCGCCCCAGCAGACGTCTTTCAGAGCCAAGCTCAAGTCTTTCGTGGGAGGCATGACTTTCATCGTCATCTGCCTGGCAGCCACCAGCAACAATATATTCGACAAGGGTAGTGATACGCCGGCCTCGGCGGCAGTGGTTCTGAGCTTCTTCATAATCTTCATCATCGTACAACTGCTCCGCCCGGCATACCGGCCTCCGGCCAGACGTCCCTAGACGGTATTGAAGAAGTCCTTGGTCTCGGCGGCGGCCACCTTGCCGCGATCCTGTTTATGCTTGCTATAGGGCGGCACCCACAGGTAGAAGGTGCTGCCTTTGCCCAGTTCCGTTTCGAACCAGATCTTGGCCGTTATCCGCCGTGCCAGCCGCTGGGCGATATACAGGCCCAGCCCGGTGCCGCCATGGACGCGCGTGGTGTAATCCTCGGACTGGAAGAACTTCTTGAAGATTTTCTTCTGGTCGGACTGCGATATGCCGATGCCGGTATCGCTTACGCTGAACGTAACGCCGGATGCCATCTCCTTGGGGTTCATTACGCGCAAGGTTATGGAGCCCTTTTCGGTGAATTTGAGGGCGTTGTTTATATAGATGGACAGTACCTCGCCGACCACGTATCGGCTGGTCAGGACGGTGGCAGAATTAAGCTCCGGATCGATATCGACCTTGAGTTCTATGCCCTTGGACCTGGCCTGGCCGCTGTAGTCGAACTGGAATTCGTGGAGCATGGCTATGGGGTTGAGCGGCTCAAGCTGGACGTCGAGCTGTTCGCTTTCGACCCTCGACAGGTTGGTCAGGTCGGTGATGATGTGCGATAGCTGCTTCAGGCTGCGCATGGCGCTGTTGAGCATGTCCACCGAATCCTTGTCCTTGGGCAGGTAAGGGGGCGAGAGCAGGAAGGACACGCTGTTCTGGGCGATGGTCAGCGGCGTGCGCAGTTCATGCGAAGCCACGGCTATGAATTCCTCGCGTTCCCTGGCCACGCTCTTTTCTTCGCTCACGTCGCGGACTATCAGCACGTGTCCGCGGTTCTGCCGATCTACTATGTAGGGGGCGATGTCTATGGAGACGCTTACCAGGCTGCCATCCGGAGCCTGGAGCTTCAGGTCGCTGCGCCGCGACAGGTCGCCGACCTTCAGTCCCACGGGATGGCCTCCGGCATCCGCCAGCCTAAGGATCTGACCGACCGGTTCGCCGTGTATGTCCTTGCCCGGTCCGGCCAGGGCCAGGGCGGCCTGGTTGTGTATGGCGATCCGCTCCTCGTTGTCTATGACGAGCACGGCCTCGCGCATATTGTTGATGAGCGCCAACAGTTGCTGGCGCTCTTTCTCGGTTTCGGTGCCTATGTCTATGAGCTTATTACGCTCAGACCTTTCGGACCCGGTCAGCCATGACACATAGATGCCGACCGTTACCATGGCGGACATCTGCACGGCCAGGACCGTGGGGAAGAAACCGGTGCCCACCTCGTAAATGTGCTGGGACAGCAAGGCGGCCGTCTGGACCGCCGTTATCAGGAGCGCTACCCACACGCCGTACCAATAGGCTCCGGACACCACCACCAGCACGAGCACCAGGAAATAGGGGCTGGCTACGCCGTTGGTCAGGAGTATGAGCAGTAGCGCCAGCACGCTGTCGAGGGCCAGCATCATCCTCTGGTCGGTTATAGCGGTCCATCCGCTCCTGTAAGCCAGCTGGAGTATCAGATTATAGACCCCTGCCAGCGCGGCCAGGCTGAGTAGCACTTCCCGGTCCAGGCCGGGAACGAACCAGAAGCTGGCCAGGACTATGGCGATGACCATCCATCGCGCGTACCAGCTGCTCCTGAAATAACTGATTACGCGTGGTTGGACGAGTTCTTGTGGTTTAGGCATGGTTGACTTCTTTAGTACCCTTGGATTATAGCAAAGCATAAGCCTTACTTGCGCTTGCAAGTATAATTAAGGTGTATGATAGCGCTATCCGAGATACCTCTTAATTCCATCGTCTGGTCCATGGGCAGTATGGCGTGCTTCATGCTTTGCTACCGCAGTTTCATAAGCTATAGGTCCTCCAGGAACGAACTGTCAAAATACTTGACCTGGTTCGGGCTGCTTATGGGCATCGGCCTGGCGCTGTTGGCCGTGCCGGCTTTCTTCACCTCCGATACGGCCGCCCTGCGTACGGCTTACTTGGCAGGGGAATTCTTCATCTACGGCAGTGCCGTGGCCCAGGCAGCCATATTATGGTGTCTCCTGCTGCGTTCGCGCTTTTCCATATATTTCGCCACCGTACCCGTCCTGCTCCTGGGTCTGTGTTCCTGGGCCTATGCCATACCTCACTCCACGCTAAGGTTCACCACCGATAATTTCATCGAGTATCGCGATCCGCTGTTCTCTACCATAGTGATCGGCACGGTGCTGATAGGCCTGTTCGTCCCAGTAGGGCTATACTTCCTGCGCTCCGCTTCCAGGCAGGAAGGCACCAAGGCCATACTCACGTCATTGACACTAGGGTTGGTATATATAGGTGTCGGCTTCTTCACCGGTGGGATCGAATTACTTACGGGGCAGGTGATAACGCCCAGATCGGCCGTATTCGATCTGGCGTTCTTCTTCGTTATGTTCTCCGTCCTGCTCTGGCCGCACCGCGCACCGGCCAAAGTACCGGCCGTCCGCTAGGACATATTGACAACCCCGCTCCCCTGCTCTATCATTTAACCAAATGGTTGAATATACTTCTGAGCTTGATTCGGTCTTCGGTTCGCTGGCGGATCCGACGCGCCGCGACATACTAAGGCGTGTCACCTGCTCCGAGCTCACGGTCAGCGAAATCGCTAATCCTTACGACATGTCGCTGTCGGCGGTGAGCAAGCACCTGAAGGTCCTGGAAGAGGCGGGGCTTATAACGAAGCGTAAGAAAGGCAAGAAACATCTGGTACGGGCCGCCGTGCGGTCGATGGAAGAGGCCGAGAGGTTCCTTCAGGAACACCGCCGGCTGAAGGATGAGTTCCTGATCGAAGTGGACGTGCTCGTAGCCTAGGGCTTGGAAATATAAGGATTGTCCTTGACGTAGAAGCGCCAGGGCACGTCTTGGGCGCGGCTGATGCCGATGCGTGTGGAGGTGACCACCTCGTCGGTCTTGTACACCGGGAATTCATCGGGAACGATGAGCTTCAAGGGCGCTTTGGTCAGGTCGTGGCCGTTGAGCGCGCGGTCGATGGCAAAGGCCTGACAGAACTTGGCGGGGCCGTTGGTCAGGTCGTGGCCGGCGTGGCCGCCGCGCAGCCCGGACATGACCGCTTCGCCCGCGAGCGGTTCGACGGCGCGGATGAGTACCGCGGCGCCATGGCCATCCGGACCGGTGACCACGTTACAGCAGTAGTGCATGCCGTAGGTGAAATAGACGTATAGGTGGCCGGCACGGCCGAACATCACTTCGGAGCGAGGCGTCTTACCCTTGTAGCTGTGGCTGGCGACGTCGGTCTGGTCGTAGGCTTCGGTCTCGACTATGCGGGCGCGGAGCTTCTTGCCGTCTATGGTTCGTTCCAGCTCGCACCCCAGTAAGAGCGGTGCCGCTTCGTAGGCCGGCTTCTTCAAGAACGCAAGTGATCGATCAGCCATTCTATTCTTTTATTCGCTTCAGCGCTGACGGCAGGGCGTCCACCACGTCGCCGGCCACCATGCCGGGCTCGGTCTTATCCGCGGCGGCGATGTCGCCGGCCAGGCCGTGCAGGTATGCCGCGGCTTCGGCGGCCTGCGGCGGTTCGATCCCCTGGGCTATCATGCCGGCTATGACGCCGGCCAGCACGTCGCCGGTACCGGCAGTGGCCAATCCGGGATTGCCAGTGTTGTTTTCGTAGACGGAACCGTCAGATTGTGCGACGTAAGTAGGCCGGCCTTTGAGCACCAGGGTAACGGTGTGGTCTTCCGCGAAACTGGCGGCCAGATCCTTCAGGGCGGACTGCCCGGTAGGCAGTTCCCCACCGGTCAGGCGTTGGAATTCACCGGTATGCGGCGTAAGTATTAGTGATTTGGATACGGCGCTATCCAACCGGTCCAGATGTCGTTGGAGCACGCCCAAGGCGCCGCCGTCTATGACGATGGGCAGCCGCACGGTATCCAGCAGTTTTTCTACCAACGTGCGCGTTTCGGGCGTGACGGCCATACCCGGTCCTATAACGACTACCGATACCTTGCGCTCCGAAACGAAGCTTTCAATCTTTGCTGCCGCTTCCGCCGGGTCTTCCGGCAAGGCCAGGGTCATGATTTCCTTGACGCGTTTCTCCAGCTTGTCGACGACCTCGCCCCCTGAGGCGATGGTCACCAGGCCGGCACCGGTCCTGAGCGCCGCCGAGCCGGCCAGCAAAGGCGCGCCTACCATGCCCGGCGAGCCCCCTGCCACCAACACGTGACCGTACTGGTACTTGTGGGTGTCCGGCTGCCGTTTCAGCAATTTCGTGAAGACCTCGGTATGCATAGCTTAATCATAGCAAACCACCATAAGCGTTTAGACAGACTGGACTAAATATGGTCAAATATGTATAATGTCGGCCATGAGATTACATGTGCCCGGGCATGAGCCGCGGCCTCATGTCGAGCGGGACCTTTCCAACTGGGATAAGGTCCAGGCTTATTTTGCCGAACACGGTCCGCATGTCGGCTTCCAGCGCTTCTTCTTCACGGCCATGGACAAGCTGGTGGCCCCAACGCTGCTCTACGCGCCCGGCGCCCAGGAAGAGATTGTCGAGCACCTGGATTCAGGCGATCCCACAGTGATGGCCATGACCCACCACAGCTGGTTCGACCCGTCCAATGATGCGGGAGCGTTATGGCAGGAAAGAGAAGTCTTCGACGAGATCATAGGCAAGTTCATAGTGCCGGCCCGGATGGATTATTTCGACATACCGGTGATCGGTTCGATTATATCGGTCGGCGGCGCCAAGCCCATGGCCCGTAAGAAAGACCTGGCCCATTACTTCGAGTCGCTGGGGCGTTCACAGGAAGAGATAGAGGCCTTGCTGGAGTCCACTGGCGACGACAGGAAGGGTGCGAACAAGATCATGCAAGGGCTGATGGTCGAGATGGCGCTCCAGGGTCTGGTTTACGCCTCGTACATCGAGGGTACCCGTAACCGCGGCGACCAGACGAAGCTACAGCCGGTCAAGAACGGCATCAAGGATCTGATGGAGACCATGGAAGAGCCCGAGACCGCCAAGATCATAACGCTGAGCCACGATTACGGCGGCGCCCGCATATTGCCCAGGCGGTTCCTGACCCCGACCATCTACGTGGATATCATAGAGGTCCCTTCGGACCCCGATGAGGTCAACGAGTTGCTGCACCATACACTGGAAACCGGAATGCATCATGCCATCGAGCATCGCCGACAGCGTAATGACGCGCCGCTGTCGCCGCTAGGCAAAGCCTTGTCGCTGGCAGCCCTGGCCGGTGCCGCCGTCGCCGCCGACAAGCTGATGGCCCGGCGCGGCTGATGGCTAATGCTGTACGTAAGGCAGGGAGCCCAGCGCCGAATATTGCTCGTTCAGAGAGTTGATCTCGTCCATATCATGATCCGATATGGAAAAATCGAACACATCCAGATCCTCGCGCAGATGCTCTTCGCTGTTGGCTTTGACGATGGGCACGTTGCCAAGCTGGATGTTCCACTGGATTAGCAGTTGGGCCGGAGTTTTGCCGTAGGCCGATGCGATGCGCTGCAGCGTGTCGTCGTCCAGGCGCTCCTGGCGGGTGAGCGGGCTGTAGGCCTGGATGATGATACCGTTCTCCTGGCAGTAGCCCAGCGTGGCCATATCGTGGCCGAACGGACTCCATTCTATCTGGTTGACCACCGGCACTTCGCCCGTAGCATCTATCAACGCCTGGATCTGGTCGGCCGAGTAGTTGCTGACGCCGATATCCCTGGCGAAGCCTTCCTTCTTTGCCCTGATGAGGCCTTCCCATAGATCCAGACCGACTTCGTCTTCCGGCGGCCGGTGAATAAGCATAAGGTCGGCATAATCCATGCCGAGTTCCCGTAGATCTTCAAGAGTGGATTCATAGGCGTCTTCGGTCTCTTCCACCTTGGTGACAAGGTACAGGTCCTCGCGGTCCAGACCGCTGTCGCGGAACCCCTGGCCTATCCCCGTCTGGGTGCCGTAGTCGCCGGACGTATCGATCATGCGGTAACCCATCTGCAAAGCTTTGCATATGGTTCGGGCCGTGTCCTTGGTAAGCTGCCATGTGCCCAGGCCCATGACCGGCATCTCCCGGCCGCTTCTTAGTATGATGGTTGACTGCGCGTTCATATTCGCCTCCTTCCGAACCCAGGGCTCTAAGTCCAGACTAAGGCCGGTACCGGCAGGAGCGCAGTGTAATAACTCACAGGATCAGGCGTTCACTAGGGCGTGGCTGCCGGCGTGGCGTTCGCGGTCCGCAGCTATCTGGTCCTCTACCATGCCCACGGTGAGCTCCAGGGCCGCGTCATTGCTGAAGACCGCGTGGGCGTACCGGCGCGCTTCGGCTGATTCGGCCTCATGCAGCCCCATGCGCCTGGTTATGTCATCCTCGGATTGGCCGCGCGTCCTCATGCGCTCCGGCAGGATTTCGGGTGAGGCTTCTATCTGATATATACGGGTGGCAGGAAAGAGTTCAAGGAATTTTTCCATGAACAAGGGCTTCAGCACCATGAGCGCTTCGCGGCCCTCCGGCGGTCTGGACAGTAACGGCACGCCGTATCGGAATCCGTAAAGCTCCCTTTCATCCAAGAAGGCGCCCTTGCGGCTCTGGGCGTCGAATTCATCGTCGCTGACGAAATGGTGGTCGTAGGCGGTATTGGCTTCGCCGTCCCGCGGCGGACGGGTCGTCCAGGTAGGCGTCGCCTCGGCTACCCCGGATTCGCACAGGCGTTCGGCGATGGAGGATTTACCCACGGCCGAAGCGCCGATCAGCACGATTATGAGCGAATCGGGATCCAATCTTTCCTGCGGACCCATGGCCACTTCACTACCCCCGTTAAACGTAAGCATCATGCATAACTTTATAAAATGAACATTAAATAAATATTAAATTACTGTTAAATCTGTGGAAGCTTTTAACTCCTATGCTTATTGTAGCACCGGACCTCCGGCTCTATACCCCCGCCCGAAGCGCCCGGCCCTATGGTTGGTAAATTAACAGGTTTTATGTTACAATAAATTAATGTCTGAGCTTGCTGATGCGGGCCATCCTATGCCCGAAAAGACCGGCTTGGCCGAAGACGGCCGCGCGCCGGGCGTGGACCTGAGCTTCCTGGACGGTGCCGGAGAGGATTACTTCACCCGCTTATTCGTGTTCATGTATGGAGACCGGAACTGGGTGGTCAATAACTCCACCATGCAGGACTATTCGCGCCGGGCATTCATAGGCGGCAGCGTGAACGGCCTGTCGGACCTTGTGGCGGACAGGCTAGGCACTACCGGAGACAAAGTCGGTATGGACCTGGCCGCCGGCTCCCGGGCCCAGGCCCTAAGGGACTTGCTGGACAGCGGCGTACTGGGGCGGGCCTTGGCGACCAATTATCGAGACCGCATGCCGCGGAAGGCCAGCCGGGACGACCTGGATCACAGAGACGGTAACCTTACCCACCACGGGACATGGCGGGAAATAGTAGGCTGGCAGGAACTGCACGCTCCGGAAGGGTTCGATCTGATCATGCATCGTCCCGTGGGCGGCCTGCAGGAACTTAAGCCGGCAACGTACCAGGCGGCGGCACGCATACTCTTCGATATGGTCAAGCCCGGCGGCATGATGTTCAGCCAAGTGCCTAGGCGCGTCATGAACATAGACGGCGGACTGAGGGACCTGTGCCGGAGCGTGCGCTCCGGCGGCGAGGTGGAAGACGTGGTTACCACGGGCGAGCGGCCGGGCGGACGGCGGCCCAAGGACGAATCGGATTTCTATGCCGTGCTTCTTAAGTCAGGGCAGTAGGTCCGGATCGCTACATAGGTCTGGGCGGCGGCGCCGGGGTCTGCACCGGCGCCGGCAGCTTGACGCCCAGTTGCCATGGTGCCAGCAGGGCGGTCAACAGAAGCGCCCCTATTATAAGGTTGACGATGGCGGAAGCCGGAGTAACGAGTTGTTTGGCTACGATCTCCTCGCTGGCCACGGACAGGCCGATGCCCACGTACATCATACCCAGCATGAAAGAGGTAACGGTGCCCTTCATACCCGACTGCCAGGACGCGGCCCTGAGGAAATAGATGCCCACCGGCACGAACAGTACCGTCATCATCACCGCGATGGTCAGGCTGATTATCCGCGGGTCATAATAATTTATGAAGTTGTCCGTCAGCACCACCTGCGAACGCGGTATGTTGTAGACCCAGCTGGCCAGTCCTATCAGCGCCACTGGCACCGTGGCGTAGTAAATCGAGAAATAACGGCGCAGGATCAGGCACCATAATATGGCGGCCTGTG
>DASUOD010000009.1:0-3455 GCA_036276795.1 Saccharimonadales bacterium (SeqCode) | reverse complement strand
TCCAGAAAATGATAGAAAACGAGGATTACTGCATGGACATCCTCACCCAAAGCCTGGCAATCCAAAAGTCGATCGGCTCGCTAAATAAACTTATACTGGAAAACCACATCCGCACGCATATCAAGGAAAGCCTTGCTTCAGAAAAGGATCAGGAAAAGGCGGTATCAGAGCTACTTGAACTTTACGAATTAACAATACGGGGAAGGAACGGGGGGTAAGATGAAAAAGAGAATATTTTATGCGGGCGGTGTCCTGGCCGCGATACTGCTGGCAGTGGCAGGCGTCTATGGCTACTTGTACGCATCAACGCCATCACACATAAGGCACCCCGAATTTGAACATTATCATTTCCGGACCCAGATAGTCGTTGACGGTAAGGCAGTGGATCTTTCAAAGGACAAGTTCCAGAACGAGGCGCCAGGAACCTGCACTACGGATCCGGGCGGTACGCCCGTGGATTTCCATGACCATATGGACCAGATGACCCACATTCACTGGAAGGGTCTGACGGGCGGCGAGTTTCTAAAATATTTCGGCTGGAATCTCATTGGCGGAAGTGACGGCAGCTTAGGCCGCAGGTATGACGACGGCTTTATGTCGATGCACTCGGTCAGTCGTTTCGGCGACCTGTTACCTGACGTTCCAGAGGGCTCAAACTTCTATGTTTACGTCGGCGATAAGGACGGCTACAAGCAAAAGTCCTGGGATGATTTTCTGCATCGGGATCTAGAGGACTTCTTCGGTAAAAAAAGCAACCTGAACCAGGGTGAGCAGACTTCGTCACTCGAGGATCTATTCTTCCCGAAGGCTTATGCGCACGGCGGCATGGTGGATGATCATGACGAACGAAAGACCGGAAAGACCAAGAAGACCGAAGAGGAACTTACCCGCATCAACAATCTGGTCGGCAACGTGGTCATATTCGTGCAAAAGGACGAACCCACGAAGGAGCAGATACAAAGGCGTTTTGACAACCTGGTGCCGCTGCGCGACAGTATCTGCGGGGGTTAGTCTTGGACCATCCGCATCACCCAAGTCAGCAGGAGCATGACAAACACGAAGGCCACTCGGTCGCGATGTTTCGCGACAAGTTCTGGCTCACCTTGCTACTTACCATACCGGTGGTTATCTACTCGGCGACCATACAAGACTGGTTTGGCTTTACCCCGCCGGAATTCCCTGGTTCGGAATACGTGCCATTCGTACTTAGCACCATAATTTTCTTCTATGGCGGTCTGGTTTTTATAAAAGGAGCCGTTTCTGAGCTAAAAGCCAGGTTGCCGGGAATGATGACGCTTATAAGCTTGGCGATCATCACGGCGTATACATACAGTGTCGCTACCCGATTTTTCATTGAAGGTGACGGCTTCTTCTGGGAGCTGGCAACCCTTGTAACGATCATGCTGCTTGGCCACTGGCTGGAAATGGCATCCGTTGCCAAAGCCGAAAGCGCCCTGGATGCTATATCAAAGCTATTACCGGACAAGGCCGAAAAGCTGGTAAACGGTAAGACCAAGACCGTATTGGTCAGCGAATTGAAGATTGGCGATAAGGTGCTGATACGCCCAGGTGCGAGCATTCCCATTGACGGCGCGGTAACTGACGGCAGCTCGTCAGTGAACGAAGCCGCGATAAGCGGCGAGAGCAAGCCTGTCCCTAAGACCGTGGATGATGAGGTTATCGCAGGTACTATCAACCAGGACGGTTCATTGACGGTAAAAATTACCAAGCTGGGCGAAGATACCGCGTTGGCTGGAATAATGCGCTTGGTTTCCGAGGCCCAAACATCAAAGTCAAACGTCCAGTTACTTGCAGATAAGGCAGCCTTTGTCCTTACTATCGTTGCGATCGCCTCGGGCCTGCTAACCTTCATTATCTGGTTTTTTGCCAGGGATACGGCGTTTGCTCTTGAACGTTCAGTCACGGTCCTGGTAATCGCCTGTCCGCATGCGCTAGGTTTGGCCATTCCACTCGTAGTCTCCATTTCAACCGCGCTGTCAGCTAAGAACGGCTTATTGGTGCGCAAGCGGCTGGCGCTTGAGGCAGCACGCAATATAGATACGGTACTTTTTGATAAAACCGGCACCTTGACCCGCGGCGAGCACGGCGTTACGGACGTGTGGGCTACCAAAGGCTACAAGAAAGAAGACGTTGTTCATCTGGCTGCCAGCCTGGAGCAAAACAGCGAACACATAGTAGGCAAGGGCATCGTCAAATATGCCGAAGACAATAAGATCGGCCTGGACAAAGTAACTGACTTTCAGGCATTACCTGGTACGGGCGTCAAAGGCACGTTGCACGGTAAGGATAATTTTTTGGCGGTCAGTTATCGCTACGTTTCAGAAAACGGTCTGAACATTCCCGATGAAATCAAAAGACATAGCAAACAGGCTGCTGAACAAGGCCAAACCGAGGTATATCTGATAAATGACAATCAAGAAGTCATCGGAGCAATCGCTTTAGCGGATATTATCCGCGAAGAAGCCAAGACGACCATTCAGGCACTGAAGAGCATGGGCATCCAGACCGCGATGATAACTGGCGACAGCAAGGACGTGGCGGCTTACGTAGCCAAACAGCTTGGGCTGGATACTTACTTTGCAGAGGTGCGGCCGGAAGACAAGGCGGACAAGGTCAAGGAATTGCAAGCCGACGGCAAGCAGGTCGCGATGGTCGGCGATGGGATCAACGACGCTCCTGCCCTAACCCAGGCGAATATAGGGATTGCTATCGGGGCCGGTACGGACGTGGCCATAAAGTCAGCAGATATAATCCTTGTGAAAAGTAATCCGCAGGACGTGGTAAAAATCATCCACCTATCCAAGGCTACATACCGCAAGATGGTGCAAAACCTGTCTTGGGCAACGGGGTACAACGTGCTTGCCATACCCTTAGCTGCCGGTGTTCTATATAGTCAGGGCGTTTTGCTTGCTCCTGCCGTCGGCGCAATCCTTATGTCTCTGTCAACCGTAGTCGTAGCAGTTAATGCGCAGCTGCTACGACGTGCGCATCATGGCCATCTTAGCTAAACATTAAACCTTAACCCGGCGCGTCCTTGCCCTATAGCCGGCAATCGCTTATATTAAGCGTGAGCGTAAATATATATCATGCAAGAAGACCAGACATCCGACTCCCCGACCGTTACCTCATCTTCGCCGCCACAGACGCCTTCACGAAAAAGAATCACTTTGCCGAACGTGTGGCAGACCATCATAATCCTGCTCCTCGTGATCATAGCCATCATGGTATTTATGTGGAAGCCGTGGGAGCCTAACATCAAAGCCTCCCAAAGGACCATAGCAGTAACAGGCAGCGCCACGGTCAGCGCCACACCCGACGAATACGTATTCTCCCCGAACTACAGATTCACTAACGCCGACAAACAGACGGCTCTGAACGAACTGACAGGCAAGAGCGAAGAGATTATCAAGCGCCTTAAGTCCTTGGGAGTGCCC
>DASUOD010000008.1:0-2858 GCA_036276795.1 Saccharimonadales bacterium (SeqCode) | reverse complement strand
CTTAAAGCCTTATAATAGCATACCGCCAGGTCGCTTATGCCTTGGTGGGCGAGAGAGGACTTGAACCTCCACGAACCGAAGTTCACTAGCTCCTGAAGCTAGCGCGTCTACCAATTCCGCCACTCGCCCGTACCGGAGTGCGCTAAAGACCATAATATGTTATCCGTTTTACCCGTAAAACTCAAGGCGTCAGTCCGTGATCTTGGCCCGGCGGATCTCCCAGTTATGCACGTTCGCGAAACGGTCAGCCGGCACATTGATGGCGCCATCGCTCAGGCCTGCCACCGAACCGTTGGTCAGATACAGTAGGCGGGGTTGGTAAAGGCCCAGGGCCGGGGCGTCCTCGCGCCAAGCCTTAAGGAACGGCTTGTACTTGATGACCCTTAATGCCGGATCCAACCTGGTGCGGCCGGATTCAAGCGCGGTATCGGCGGTCTTATTCTTATACTCGGACAGGTTGAGCCGGTTGCTTGACCGGATGTCGGCCTGGGAACTGTCCCAATATACGAACACATCCGGATCCGGACCGATGGCTATGCCGTCCAGTACCGCTTCGTAGTCGTGGTTGGCCAGGGTATTGCGGAAATCGTTCCCGTTCTGCAACCTTATGTCGACCCTGACGCCCAACTCGCGCCACTGCCGCTGTAGCTGCCATACGACCATCCTGTTCTCGGAGTTGTTAGCGGCACTCAGGCTGAATTCCAGCCGTTGCTTGTCCTTGATACGGACGCCGTCCTTGCCCACGCGCCACCCATTTTTATCCAGAAGCTTCTTGGCGGCCTTGACGTCGAACGGCAGCTGGGTCAGGGACGGATCGTACGCCAGCTGGCCTACGAGCAGTGGCTCCCTGACCTGGCGGGTGGTGTATCCCAGCCGCTTGACTATCTCATTGATGTCAGTAGCCCTTACCAAGGCCTGGCGCACCGGTTTATCGGCCAGCACACCTTCGCTGACTTTGAAGAAAACCATGTTGGCCGCGCGCACCGGCAGACTATGCACGATCGCCTCTTTCTCCCCCTTAAGTTGCGAAGGGAACTTGTCCAACCCTTCCGCACCCGTCAGTTGGTTGGATTCGAAGGCCTCTATAAGCTGCGGCTTGGAAGCGAAGACATGTACCACGAACTTCTGCAGTCTGGGCTCTCCCGCATGGTATCCGGCGTACGGCGTAAGCGCTATCTGCGCGCTGATGTTATCCGGATCATTGCCGTCACTTACGCGTACGGCCTGCCAGGCGAACGGCCCCGCCCCCACGGGATGCACGGTATTGAAGTCGGCCGACCTCATATCGGCCGGCGCGACCTTGGACAGCAGGTGTTCGGGCACTATGCCGGTCGTCAGGTTATAAGGGAACGAAGCCAGCGTGCCGGGGAGCTGGAATATCACGGTATGATCATCCGGCGCGGACAGCGTGACGCCCCGCCAGCTGTTCATTAGCGGCGATTGGGCATCGGGGTTCTGTATAGCCCTGTAGGTGAACAGTACGTCGCGGCTGGTCAATGGGTGGCCGTCCTGCCATTTAAGGTCCGGCCTAAGATGAACGGTGTATCTAGCACCGTGGTCGCTTACTTCGTATCCGCTGGCCAGATCACCGACCAGGCGGCCGTGCTCACCGTTAGCCAGCAGACCGGAGAAGACCAACCGCGACACCGTGGTGTCGGCATCGCTGGTGGCATAAAGCGGGTTGGCGTTGGTGAACCGCCCGAGCACGCCTTCGTTATATATGCCTCCAGGCACGGGCCTCACGGTCTGATAATAACCGCTCAATGCCAGGTTCTGGGCTACCAGCGTGCCGATCAGCAGTATGACCAGCCCGAACCATCCGGCTATGAAGCGCCTTACGCCCATAAGGCTGTTGAAGCGCCTTACCAGGTGTTGTTCTATGTGCTCCCCGGTCTGCACGCCAAAGTCTCCGACCTGGCGCTGGCTCCTGCGGAACCGGCGCAGAATACGCGGTTGTACGTGCAGTTTGGGAAATACCCGCACAGGCGGCCCTACCCTGCGATGGCGCCGAATATCAGCGATAGGCTGAATACCAGCGCGCACACGATGGTTATCTGGAATATGGTCTTGTCGGTTCCGCGACGCGTCGTGTTGACCTCGCCCGCACCGCCCAGGCCTGCGCCCAGGCTGGCGCCGCGCGTCTGAATCAGTATAAGTATGGTCATCAGTACCATGGAACCGATGGTCAGATAATTATAGATGCTCATGCTCTGCTTCTCCCTGTGTCTTCCAAAATCGCGGTTACCAGATAGTTTACCAGTCCTATGACCATGCCCGCAAACACGGCGGCCCAAAAATTGGTTATGTGAAGCGGCTCATACAGCTTACTGGCTATGAAGACCGTCAGGCCGTTGATTATGATCGTGAACAGGCCCAACGTCAGCAGTATGGCCGGCAAGGTGAATATTATAAGTATAGGCTTTATGACGATGTTGATGATGGCCAATACGAGGCCGGCGATTATGATTACCCTGAGCCGGTTGTCGTAGCTTATGCTGCTGCTCAGGAAACCGGCTGCTATCCACAGGCCCAGGCTGCACACGAACCACCGGATCAAAAAATTATATATAGGCCGGTTCGTCCGCATATTTAACATTGTACAGCAAGAGGCCTGGCCACGATTATAACGCTCCGGCGAGATTACGCGATAATTCATCAGTCAGTACCTTGTTGCCGGTCTTGGTTATCAGAACGTCGTCTTCGATGCGCACGCCTATGCCCTCCTTAGGGATATATATGCCGGGCTCGCAGGATACGACCACGCCGGGCTCGAGCGGCCGGTGGTAGTCGCCTGCATCATGTACGTACAGACCGATGAAATGCGACGTCCCGTGTGGGTAGAATTTAGCTACGTCCTT
>DASUOD010000007.1:0-3414 GCA_036276795.1 Saccharimonadales bacterium (SeqCode) | reverse complement strand
CACGGTCACCATTACGAGCATTACCGACAGCACGGAAGTGGCTATCATGAGCTCGATTATGGTGAACCCTTTCTCGGCCCCCTTCACCTTAAGCATAACCATAACTTTAGCTTATTCCCCTTCTCTGGGCAACAGCCCCTTGAAAGCGAAGAACAGCAGACCGGCGAACGCCACCTGGAAGCCTATCTGCGCCTGTATAAGGTAGCCTTCGGCCGGCAGCACGAACATGACCGATACGATTCCCGTAGCGGTTTCCAACAATACGAACGTCAGCGCTCCGGCCGACCAGTTCAGCTTCACCAGCGCCCAGACGCTGATTGCCAGCTGGATGGTGAACATGATGATGCCGGCCAGGGTGTGCGACAGGTCCACGAAAGCCGACCTGGTGTACGGCGTAAGCGTTATGACAGCGGTCAGGAAAGCTATGGCCAGAAGTCCTTGGCGCAGGGGCCAGTAGGCCGGCACGGTTATCACACGGGCCGCCAGCAGGCTGAACAGTGCCGTTCCCAGCATGCTCAGCGCGTAGAAAGGAAAGGTGTCGAAGAAGTTGCCGTAATAGCTCACGCCGGCATTGGCCCCCAGGCCTTCCGGCCTAAGGGCTATACATACGGCCAGTCCGCCCAGGAAGCATGCCTGTTGGCAGGCTAAGAAAATCAGGGCCGTACGTCTCATCTGCCTACCTTATAAGGATAACGAGCGGCAGTCAGGATAAACGCCGGTGGCATACCACGGGCAGGTGCCGCAATCGGGATATGTACCGGTTTCAGGAGGCGTACAGGTAGGAGGAGGCGGCGGGGGCACGCAGGCCGGATAGATGCCGGACCAACCCGCCGGGCACGGCGGTGGCACGCACGCCGGATAGGTGCCCGTATAGCCGGACGGGCAATCAGGGGGCACGCACGCCGGATAGGTGCCCGTATAGCCGGGCGGGCAGGAATGATCGGTGGTGGGGGCCGATGCCACGGGTTTATGCACCCTGTAGATCAAAGTGTTGGTGTCGGTGATGTCGCCGGAAACATCTTCCCACGAGGCCTTTATGACGAACGTGTCGGTGGCCGCGCCGCCCCATGTTATGTCCACTTTGTAGCGCGAAGCTTCCCCCAGGCTGCAGTTAGAAGTAGTGACATGGCCGTCATCGCCGACGCAGAAAGAACCGGCCCGATATATGTTGTCGGGGCTGCTCGAAGGATTGCCTGCCATGGAGCGCAGGGACTCGGCCTGGGCCTGGAGCAGCGCCGTGGCCTGGCTGTTCTCCTGGGCCTGGCGGGCATCCGACAAGCTGCGGTTGGCCGTGGCGTAGGAAATCCCTAAGGCCATGCCGAGCACGGCCAGTACTATCATGACCTCTATGATGGTGTCGCCGCGGTTATCCAACAGCCTGATACGTGGTAATCCTATGCGTCTTAACATGGCGTAGACCCTTTGATTTTAACCCTGACGTCCAGTTGGCTGCCAGTCCCCGTACCGCCCATGCTTATCTCGGCATAGCGATCCCCATCGGTCAGACAGAAGCTGGCCGCCTTGGCGGCCGCCACGTTACCGGTGATGGAGCTGGCCGCCGCCGACGTGCCGGCGGTTTTTGTCATCAATCCCGGGCTATATACCAGGCCTATCGTCTGGGCCCCAGAGGCATATGTGCCCGGGGAGTCTCCGGCGGTACCCTGGCTCTGGGTGAAGCCGAAGCCATAATAATGGCCAGGCTTCCCGGCTACGGTGACCCCGGTGGGTGAGATTTCCAGGTACTGAGGCACTATCTGCTGTATGGTCAGGTCTATGCCCCCGCCGCGCACCGGGGTCACATCGGGGCCCAGGTCCGTGGAACTGCGGGCGGCGGCCAGCGAGAACACTTCGTATGCCGAAGCGTCTCCGCCGACGCTGAAGTGCAGGAGCTTGCCGATGAACACGCAGTCCGGATTCGTGCCCTGTATCTTGCCCGGATCGCTGCTGACGGATATGCTGAGCGCCGCGCCACCACCGGCGCTACAGCTGAAAGGCACATCGCTGTATTCGCCGTCAGTTACTTGTTCGATGACGTCCTGGATACGCGAGGCTGTTTCATTCACGCCACTGGTAAAGGTGGTCTTCTGTTGTTTCCCGTTTATGAAGTTCGCCGCTATGAGGAACATCAGCCCGGACACGGCCAGCACTATCATTACCTCGACGATGGTATATCCCAGAGGTGACTTTCCACCTTTCATACTGCCCCTAAGTATATAGCATAAGCATTTAACGTACCAGGAAGGCCTGACGGTACCAGTCCAGCACGTCGCCTCCGAACAGCACCGCTATTATGGCGGCGGCGATCAGAAAGGGACCGAACGGTATTATGCTGGTGCGCTTCATGCGGCCGGTAGCAAGCAAAGGCAGGCTGACCATGGAGCCCAGTAGCGACCCCAAGAAGATGAACAGTACCGCCCGGTCAGGCGTGGCCACTATCAGGCCGAGCAGGAAGCCCAGCTTTACGTCGCCGCCGCCTATCCATTTGCCCTGGGAAACCTGGAACAACACGTAAAATATACCTCCGCCCACCGATACGCTTAGCAGCGTGGCGGCCAGCGCCCTACCCGGATCTCCGGCTGATGCTATGGCGATCGCAGCCTGGACGGCCGCTATGGCCGTCAGCGGATAGATTATGCGGTTCGGGAGCAAGGACCAGCGCGCGTCGTACACCAAAAGCGCCATCAGACCCGTCAGAAGGGCCAGCCAAAGCACGAAAACAGCCTTTTCGGCCGTATCGAACGGGCTCGGCCACCAGACATACGAAGCTACGAACAGACCGGCCGTGGCCAGTTCGACCAGCGGGTACCGCGCGGATATGGGCTGGCGGCAGTAACGGCACCTGCCTTTCAGGAAAAGCCAGCTCAGGACGGGTACCAAGTCTTTGGCGGCCAAGGGATGGCGGCACTTCGGACACATCGACCTGCCCTTCACTATCGAAAGCTTGCCTTCGTGCAGACGCCATACCAGGGCGTTCACGAAACTACCCATGCACAGGCCGACGATTATAAGGATAAGGACGGTCATATCAGTTCAATGATAGGCCAAACCGCTTAAATATGCCAGATGGCGCAGGGTTTTTGACGGTCTAGCCGTCGGCGCACTCCAGCTTGTTGTCGCCAGAAGTCTCTATAACGTAATACACAGCCGTAGCCCTGGGATTGGTACTTGCCGTATCGTCGCAGCTATGTTCGAAACGGACACCTATATAGCCTGAATTTGCCTGGACTATCGCGTTCGGGGGTACGAAATTTATTTTGACCACCGTTATACTACCCGGAACTTTAGCCGTGGTCGGCGTGGTACCTGCGGCACCCGAAAGTTCTACGCTGCCGTCGACAGCCGTAAGGGCCGTGGGCCGGGCACCGTTGTTGTTAGAAGCAAATTCACTTATGCCGCCCACTATCGTATCAGCGG
>DASUOD010000006.1:0-2175 GCA_036276795.1 Saccharimonadales bacterium (SeqCode) | reverse complement strand
TCCAGATCCTGCGACCCTGCCAGCTCGAATATCTCCGGCAGAAGGTCGAACGCGACCAGGCCCAGCACCAGTCCGGAGGTCAGCGCCAACGCCAGGTTCAGCCAGCGCCGGCTCCTTATGGCGGCGTAGCCGCCTACCAGGGCCGCGGCCGAAGCCGCCAACGTCAGAAGAAAAACTATCATCGCTCCGATTTTACCTTCGTGTATGCACTAATTGCAAAAATGTCGCAATATTAGCTATAATTGCACATATGGCTGAACCCCGGCAACAGTTCAAAGACACGCTGAAGAAGCACGGCCACAGCCTGACCAGGGCACGGTTGGCCGTATTCCATGCCCTGCAGGACAAGGAACCGCAGACCATGGCCGAGGTGGTGAAGGCCTGCGCCGGCCAGGCCGACCGCGCCAGCGTCTACCGGACCATATCCCTGTTCGAAGCAACTGGCGTCGCCCGGCGCCTGCGGATCGGCTGGAAATACAAACTGGAGCTCAGCGATACCTTCAATCATCATCACCACCACCTCACCTGCCTGGACTGCGGCGCCGTAACCCCTTTGCCGGAGGATAAGTTGCTCGAAGAACGCCTAAGGCTGCTGGCGGGCAGGTCCCGCTTCCGGATGAAGGATCATCAGCTGGAGATCCAGGGCCTTTGCGCGGACTGCCGTGAATCACCGGTAAAATCATAAGACCCGGGACGAAATGCGCCCGGGTCGTTAGGAAGCCTCACACTTCCTAACACATAGCTTATGCCCGCCAAATTCAAATTGCAATGTGATAAATCACACTTTGGTGCGCTTCAGCAGATCCTCGCCGCGCTGTTTGGCGCGCAGGGCCTCGCGCGAAGCCTGGAAGGAGGCGAAGATGATGCCCAGACCGACGATACCGATGATGGCTTCGGGTATCTTGATGAACAGGCCGCTGAACAGCGCCACCGCCAGGAACAGGATGGCGTAGTGGGCACCGTGCTCCAGATATTTATAAGCGTTCAATGTGCCGAAGCGCACCATATACACGGTCATACTGCGCACCCAGACGGCGCCGACGCCCAGGCCGAGCGCGATGACCAGCACCATGTCGGTGATGGCGAAGGCGCCCAACACGCCGTCGAAGCTGAAGCTGGCGTCCAGTACTTCCAGGTAGAGCAGAGCGAACAAGGCCGGCCAGCCGGTGTAGATCTTCTTAGCCGTGGGAGCCAGCTTGTCCATGGCGTCGATGACTAGCTTAAGGCCGGTGTAGAGCCCAGTACCGAGCAGACCGGCCTGCAATACGGTGGAACGGTCATGGGACAGGAAGAAGGAAGCGATAATCACTATGGCCGCGGTCAACAGCGGCGGCAGCCAGACCGAGCCGCCGATCCTCTGCAGAGGCCGCTCGATGCGGTTGATCCACAGCACCTCGCGCAGGTCGTCGAAGAAGAAGTAGAAGGTCAGGGTCAGCAGGAAGGCGCCTCCGAAGGCGGAAATGGCGGCATGGGCTTCTTCCAGGTGCCTGGCGTAGGAATCGGGATGGTTGAGCGCCAGGTCGATGACCTCTTTTCCGGGCAGGCCGGCCGTGATCATGACGATAAGGATGGGAAAGACAAAGCGCATGCCGACCACGGCGATCAATATACCGACGGTCAGGAACAACTGTTGCCAGAAACGGGATAACCGCGCCAGGACCTTGGCGTTGATGACGGCGTTGTCGAAGCTGAAGGCGATCTCTATGGCAATCAGTATCGCCGTGGTTATGGCGGCACCCGGACCGAGCGTGAACAAGGCCAGCAGTATGGCCCCGACCGTGATGAAGGCGGAAAAACCGAAGATCCTTAACATTCTAGATATCCTACCACACATCCCACACATCGGTTGCCAAGGCGCCGGACATAATAAAAAACAAAAAGGAGTCTTGTGGGACTCCTTCTTGCTCGCGACCTCGGCCGGTGAAGGCTTCGGACGCTGACCACCTCACAGTGGCTATTCCCTAATATATGCCTACCGTATACGGGTGTCAATGTCATTCATCACAAACTGTGCATACGGTGTGGCTTAGGTGTGGATAAACAGGCACGGTCATGTGCAGCATCACTTTATTGCGATATGTAATATATTACATACATTAACAGGGGTGAACCATGTCATATATTACATATCGTGAAACTACGGCGTGACCGCTTTGATCGGCATTCAGCGATAAT
>DASUOD010000005.1:0-2551 GCA_036276795.1 Saccharimonadales bacterium (SeqCode) | reverse complement strand
TGAACATGACCGATATAGACCGTCTACTGCAGACGATCACGCACGTAGCGGCCGGCTTTAAGCGCAACTTTGGCGAAGTGCCAGCAATAGCGGTAGGGGTAAAGCACGGCAATGCCTGCGGCGCGTCCGTGGCCGGCGATCCCGCGGAAGCCGTGAAGAAGATGCTCGAAGGCGACACCCGCGCGATCTTCGGCGGAGTAGTGATGCTGAACGGCCCGATCAGCAAGGACGTCGCTGAAGCCTTGATGCATCATGTCATGGACGGCGACAAACCCCGCCTTCTGGACGGGGTGGTCGGCTCCGAAGTCAGCAAGGAAGCCTTGGAACTGCTCAGCCGCAACAAACTGCGGGTGGTCGTGAACCCTGCGTTGGCAAAGCTGGACGCATCATCCTTGGATAATGCGCGCCGGCCCAGGCCGGTCCGCGGCGGCACCCTGGAACAGCCCAACTATAACTTCGTCATGGACCTGAAGGCCGACTATATGCAGACACACGGCGAACCTACGGACCAGCAGAAGCGCGACATGGTCCTGGCCTGGGCCGTCGGCTCCACTTCCAACAGCAACACGATCACGCTGGTGAAGGACGGCAAGCTAATCGGCAATGGCGTCGGCCAGCAGGACCGCGTGGGCGCTGGCCAGCTGGCGCTCACACGCACCACCACGGACCTGCCGGACCTGGAAGAACAAGGCGGCAAGCTAGTCCTGAAAGTCACGCTTGATAAAGCCAAGCTGGCCGGCAGCGCCGCCTACAGCGACAGCTTCTTCCCGTTCCCGGACGGCCCGGGCCTGCTCGCCAAGGCCGGCATCAAGGCTATATTGACCTCAAGCGGCTCCGTAGCCGATGAGACCGTAGTCAAAAGCCTGGTCGACCAGGGCGTAGCGGTCATGATGGTCCCGGACAAGACGGGCCGCGGCTTTTATTTGCATTAGGCTCAGGCGAAGCGAGCGGCGTGCATGGAGGCATCAAACCCCAACTCAGCCTCTTGCGCCGGTAGAGGCGCAGGCTGTGATTCACGCATTCTGCTAGCCTCGGGCGGTGCCTCGGGGCGCACCGCACCCTCGAAAGCAGTCGATCCATCGGCAGCCATGCGGGCTATGTAAACGGCGCTGGGCTCCGGCGACATTATCAGAAGTTTGGCCGTTATATCAGGCTCCGAGCGAAACAGGGAAGCAAGCCTGCCTCTGCGCTCATACTCCGTAACCTCCAAGCTGTATTGGGTGTCAGCCTCTCCCTCTCCCCAGACAACCCACCTTTTTTCGGCCATGCCAAGCAGACCGAAGGGTAGACTTGCCGTGACCGCAGTATCTTCTTCTGCAACATCATGGGTCGCTTTGATACGACCTAAGATGTCAGAGCGTTCTGACATTAAAAATGCACTCCTTATGCTGTACCTATGTAACCATAGATTTAATATTGCGTCCAGTTCTGAAAGGCTATTTTTCGAAGGTTTCGGACCACTCGCCCTTGGAAGCTAGCGAGTTGGCTTCGCAACGTTTCAGATATACGGCCGCCGCTTCGTCCGGCTTCTTTTCGGCCCACAGTTTCAGCACCGGGTTCTGGATGGCGCGGCTGTAGCTGAAGGTCAACGGCCAGGGCAGGCCGCCGATCTTGTTCATGGCATCCAGGTGGGCGGTAGCTTCAAGCTCGCTCTGGCCGCCGCTCAGGAACACCACGCCGGCCAGCTCGGCCGGGACATTCTCTTTCAGGCATTTCACGGTCTGTTCGGCCACTTCCTGCACGCCTGCGCGCTCCGGTGCATCCTTGCCGGACAGTACCATGCTGGCCTTAAGGATAACGCCTTCAAGCATTACGTCCTGGCCTTTAAGTTCGGCGAACAGGAACTTAAGCGTGGCGGCCGTGGCCTCGTAACAACGTTCGATGCTGTGGTCGCCGTCCAGCAGGACTTCCGGCTCTACTACGGGGACGATGCCGGCTTCCTGGGCCAGGGCGGCGTAGCGGGCCAGGGCGTGGGCGTTGGCATGTATGCAGGCTTCGGAGGGCAGGTCATCGCCCTTGATGGTGATGACGGCGCGCCACTTGGCGAAGCCGGCGCCCATCTTAGCGTACTCGGCGAAGCGTTCGCGCAGGCCGTCCAGGCCTTCCGTGACCTTCTCGCCCTCGTGCAGGGCCAGATCCTTGGCGCCGGCGTCGACTTTGATGCCAGGAATGATGCCTTCGGACTTGAGTACGTCGGCGAACGGCGTGCCGCCATCATCTTTCTGGCGGATGGTCTCGTCGAACAATATGACGCCGCTTAAGTATTGCTCAACGCCTTCGGTGGTCAACAGCAGCTGACGGTATTCGCGGCGGATTTCCTCGGTACTTTCCAGTCCTACCGCAGTCAGCCGTTTGTTGGCGGTAGCGCTGGATTCATCAGCGGCCAGCAGGCCCTTGCCGGATGCGACCATGGCCTTGGCGATTCTCTTGAGTTGGTCTTCGTACTGCATGTTACCCCTCCTTGTACAGGTCTACTATTTGCTCATTACCGATAATAACAGGAACGCGCTGGTGCAGGGCTGTCGGTTTGACATCCAGGATAGCTTCAGCT
>DASUOD010000004.1:0-3073 GCA_036276795.1 Saccharimonadales bacterium (SeqCode) | reverse complement strand
TGACGGCGGCCTTGGGACCATCAACTGGTACGACCCCCAAGCCAGCTCCTTGAGCGAACTCGTGACCGACATGGCCCAGGCCTTGGACGAAAAAGGCGGGCTGATGGACGAACAGATAGCCACGGCCTTGCTTACCGGCATAGTTTCCGAGACCGGACGTTTCAGCAACGACAGGACCAGCTCGCAGACCATGAGCGCCAGCGCGGCCCTGTTATCGGCCGGCGCGAACCAGCAACTGGTAGCCAGTAAGCTGGAAGAAGGGCTCGATGAGGCCTCAGGTTCGGCCGGCGCGGCCGCCCAGGATCAGGCTGCGGACGCCGGTAACGGCGAACTGGACATAGATCACACCGAAGCCCCTAAACCGGCCGCGCCACCTCCGCCGCCTCCACCGCCTGAAGCGCAACCGCCCGAGCCCCAGGCACCGCCCGAGCCCGAAGCCCCGGCTTCCAACCTTACGCCGGGCCCCAAGATGGTCACCGAACCGCCCAAGCTGGGCGGCACCCTTACGGCCAACAGCGAGGGCGAACATCTGGACCCCGTGACTGACCCCATGAGCATGCCCCGGAGCGAGCCTCCGGCCCTGCTGGATCATAAACCGGCAGACAAGGATAAGGACAAGCAGTCCAAACCGACGGCTCCGCCCCCTGCGCCTTCACCCCGGCCTTCACCCCCCAAGCCCGAACCGCCTAAGCCCACACCTCCGCCCCCCGCTCCGACACCGCCGCCGCCCGTGCCGCCGCCGGCAGGCAAGCCCGATGACGATGATAAGACGCTGGCCGACATAGAGAAATCCGTGGCCAGCCCGCATTCCGCGACCCTGTCCGAGTTGGAAGCGGCCCGCGGCGAGGTGGACAAGGCCCTGACGGATTCCAGTTCTGACTCCGACGGGCCCATAGAAGCCCTGAACGCCCAGCCCCTCGGCGAAGAGCTGCATGAAGGTCCGGCCGTGTTGTCGGACGCCAAGCCGCCGGTACCGCCCGCCGATGATTCCCAGCCCGCTCCTGCGGACAAGCCCAAGCCGGATTCTTCCGACGATGATTCGGACTCGCCGCCCCCGGTCCCGCCTCCCATACCGTTCCAATTCGGCAATTCACCGCCGCCCCAGCAATAGCCCGCGATGCAAGGACTCCTGCTAATAGATAAACCGGCCGGGTGGACCAGTTTCGATGCCGTCAATTACATACGTAAGATAGTCGCCAAGGCCGAGGGCAAACGACCCAAGCAGGTGAAGGTAGGCCACACCGGTACGCTGGATCCGTTCGCCACCGGCCTGCTCGTCATCCTCATAGGGAAGGAATACACCAAGAAGGCTGGCGAGCTGTCCAAGACGGATAAGACCTACGAAGTCACCATGAGACTTGGTTCGACCAGCTCCACCGGCGACCCGGAAGGCGAAATCACCCCTGCGCAAGCAGTATCAGGTACCGCCCCCGCCGAAAAGGCCCTCCTGGAGGCCCTTAAACGTTTCACGGGCCGGATAACTCAGACGCCGCCGGCTTATTCGGCGGTCAAAATAGACGGCCAAAGGGCCTACAAACTGGCGCGGGCCGGCAAAAAGGTCAAGATCGAGCCTCGCGAAGTAACCGTTAACAGGCTGGAACTGGTCGATTATGCCTATCCGGAGGTCAAACTGGTCGCCGATGTTTCTTCGGGAACCTACATCCGCTCACTGGTCGAAGATATCGGCGACGCACTGGGCGTCGGCGCTTATACTACGGCCCTGCGCCGCACAAGAGTCGACGGATACGACGTGCAGCATGCCGTCAATCCCAAGAATATTAGCTCAAGCAATATCACAGAACGCCTCCGCACCTTATAATTACCGGCATGAGCGAGCAGATAACCGTCCTGCGGGGCGACGGCATAGATGAAGAAATCAGGACCGCGGCCATCAGGGTCCTGGACGAGTCAGGTGATTTTACCTACCCGGAAGCTCCGATAGGTGGCCGCGCCATGGACGAATGCGGCGGCGATCCCTTCCCGCCGGAGACCGAAGCTTTGGCCAGGGACTCCCGGGTGGTACTGCTCGGCGCCGTCGGCGGTCCTAAATGGGACTCCACCGACCCGAAAGCTCCCAGGCCCGAAGACGGCCTGCTGGCCCTTCGTCAGGCCATGGGCACGCATGCGAACCTTAGGCCCGTATACAGCATTAGCACCTTGCCCGACGCTTCTCCCTACAGGCCTGAACGCATAGAGGGGACCGATTTCCTGATAGTGCGCGAACTGCTGGGCGGCAGCTACTACGGGGATAAGGGCCGTAGCCCAAACGGTGACCGGGCGCATGATACGCGTGAATACAGTACCCAGCAGATAGAGGCCGTAGGCCGCACGTCGTTCGAGCTGGCGCTGGCAAGGGCCGAGGAATCGGGCGGGGACCCCCGGGTGACCAGCGTAGACAAGGCCAACGTACTGGAAACCTCACGCCTATGGAGGGAAACGATAACCGCACTGCAAAAAGCCGAATATCCGGACGTGGCTTTGGAGCATATGCTGGTGGACAACGCCAACTTCCAGATAGGCCACGACCCGAGGCAGTTCGACGTGATGGTCACCGAAAATGAATTCGGCGACATACTTAGCGACGGGGCAGCGAATGTCATGGGAGCCCTCGGCATGGCGCCTTCGGCGTCGCTGAATGCCGAAGGCGCGGGCATATTCGAACCTGTCCACGGTTCGGCGCCGGACATAGCAGGAAAGGGAACGGCCAACCCTGCTGCCATCATATTATCGGCGGCCATGGCGCTAAGATATACGCTGGGCAGGCCGCAGGAGGCTAACAGGGTGGAATGGGCCGTCAAAAGGACGTTCCGCCACGGTGTCCTCACGGCGGATTTGGCGCCTACCGGCCGTCCTGCTGCCAGTACGGACGAATTTACCGAATCGGTATTGCGTTTCATGCAAGGCTACAGTGCCAGGGTATGAGCCATATAAGCGCTAGCAGTATCTTTACTCTATGGGCCGCCCAGGAGCGCTGAACAAATTATTGGCGTCCCGGGTGTTGCATCGATGGCCCCCATCTGTTAAAATGCGTATGCATGATACAAACGGAGAAAAAGGCTGCGGCTATCAAGGG
>DASUOD010000003.1:0-10922 GCA_036276795.1 Saccharimonadales bacterium (SeqCode) | reverse complement strand
CGGATTGAATGTGTTCGTAGTCATTACCCCCCAAAGTATAGTACAATTACCCCTTGTAGACTATGCCGTTAGTGGTTGTCGGGCGAGTGGCGGAACTGGTATACGCGCACGACTCAAAATCGTGTTCCTTCACGGATTGAGGGTTCGATTCCCTCCTCGCCCACCATTTATGATCTGTAGGCGTCGGATACCGAAGTCGTGAGGGCTTCGAAAGGCTTGGCGGGGTTCTGTAGCCACCAGACGCTGGCATGGGCGGCGGTTCTGACCCGCCATATCTCGACGTCTTCTCTCAGCTTGGTGGTGCTGACCTGACCGTCTACCGCTACGAAGATAGTATCCAGATGCTTGGTGATGATGAAAGCCTTGTGGCGCTCCGTGAAGCCGTGCAAGGTTTCGACGAGCCTTACGAGATCCATGTCAAACTTGAAAGCCCTGGTGCTGCCTGCGGCGATAGCGATTTTCTGCAGTTGGGCGAAACTGAGTACTAACAGCGCATCTTCGCGCCCAAGGATCTGGGACGGCGATTTTATGAAGTAGTCGGCGGCGTCCTTGGTGAGCGCGAGCTGGCCGTCGTACTTATGCGCGAACTGCTCCAGCACGACTGCCGTCTCGGAATTGCGGCCCAGGTCGCCGGCCAGCAGGATGCCGTCGGCCCACCGCGCCATGTCCATTAATGGGGCCAGCGCCTGGCGGCTGAAACTGCCGCTAGGGGTGCTGGGCGCGTACTCGCCCGCCTCGAATACCTTGCCGACCGTCTTCTGCAGGCTGTCCGGCAATAGTGCGCGGGCCGTGCCGATGCCGGCTTCGCCCGCGGCCGCATATGCTTCGCCGGCCGCGGCGAAGCCGTACGCGTTGCCGCCGATCACCAGGAGCTTCCCCGCCTGGCGCTTATTTTCGGGCCGGCTCCAAAGCAGGTCCGGGAACAACGGGTTGCCGGCAGTCTGCTTCGTCCAGTAGGGCGTATCCATGATTTTACTCAGGTTCTGAGCACATATTTTTTACTTTTCAGGTCCAGTTCGTACACCACGTTCTTGCGTTCCAGTATGATTTCCCACCCCTGTTCGCGCGCATGATTGAACAGCCTTTTGCTTGGGTTGAAAGCTATAGGCCGTTCCACCATGGCCAGCATATCTATGTCGCCCTCGCTGTCGCCTACGCCCAGGCTGCCCTCCGGCCCGGTACCATGCTTATCGATCAACCGTTGCAGGAGCCGGGGCTTCTTGCCTACGGATAGGTCCTTGGCGCCGGTGAAACGGCCGGCTTCCGACGGGAAGGTCGTGGCTGCGAAATCGTCAAAACCGTAATATTCGGTCATTTTCTTCACTATGATGTCCGGCGAACCGGAAATTGCGAACAACAGGTATCCCTGGCGCTTAAGTCCATGTATCAGGTCTCGCGTGTAGGTGTAGACCTGGTCCTTGTACTCCTCGAACACCTCGTGCGCGGCCTTCTCGAATCCGGCCACGCTCATGCCCTTCAGGGCCTCGTCAAACACCTTTACCAGTTCCATCTCGTACTCCTGGAACGAATCCTCGCCGGTACGCCGCTTCCAATCCATGCGGGTGCGCCGTACGCGTTCGAATGATTCGTCATCTATCAGGCCGTCCCTGGCCAGGCGGTCGCTCACGGCGTGATACAGTTGCCAGCGTATAACCGTGCCGTCTATGTCGAATACCGCGAACGGGCGCACTTTGCTACTCATAGGCCAGCCAATCCGCCATCTGTTTCGCAAAGACCGCCTCGACGTCCTTGAAGCCGTGGTCGGCGCCGGGCACGGCGGCGAAATCTATCTTCTTGAGCATGGTGTTGGACGTATGTTTCATGAACAGCTTCAGCGCCTTATCCGCTCCGCCGACATGCTCGGTGTATTCGTCCTGGGCGCCGATTATGACCAGCGTGGGGCGGTCAACCTTCCCGTATTCTTCGAACAACGGCTTGTTGCCGATACGCTCGTGCGCGGCTTCGTAGAACGGAAAGGTGTTATAGGCGCCGTCCGGGTCCATGATATCCCGGGCCGACTGGACGCTGAACGGATACATGCCGGTGTATTTGGGCATGACCTTGAACGGGTCGCTTTCCACGGACTTGGCGGCATACTTCAGGGCAGACCAGAATTTCTTGGCGCCGAGTTCGGCGAACATCAGGCCGGTATCGTCGCCCGGCCCGGCCAGCACGTACTTGGAGAACGGATTCTGCCTGGCCCGTGCATGGTAGGCGCATATCTTATTGGCGCCGGTGCTGTGGCCCGCCAGGTAAAGGGTGGTGAATCCCTGCTCTTTCATGAAGCCGGCGGCACCGTCTATGTCCTTCACGCAATCGGCTATCAGTTCGTAATAAGTGCCTCCCTGGTAGCGGCGGTCTTCTTCCGGCAGGGTCTCGTCGGCGTATTTAAGGCTCTTCTTGCTGTGGGCCCCGCGGTTGTGGAACGCCAGGAAGGCCATCCCCTTGTCTGTCAGGGCCCGGCCTATGGCGTTTATGAACCCAGGATTATAGAACACGGCGTTGTCGCCCATGCCGTGCAGCCATACGGCCGCCTTTTTAGTATCCTTGTCCGGCCTGAACAGCAGGCCCGGCAGGCCGATCCCGTCGGCAGTTTCGAACGACACCAGCTCTAATTTCATATATCCAGTGTAACAGATACGGGACAGTGGTCGGAACCCATTATCCCCGGGTGGATGTCGGCGGCCTTGACCTTGCCTTTGAGCGCGGCCGAGACCAGGACGTAATCGATGCGCCAGCCGACGTTGCGCTCGCGCGAGTTGGCGAAGTGCGACCACCAGGTGTAGTAACCGTTACCCTGCTTGAACAGGCGGAAGGTGTCCACGAAACCGGCGTCTATGAAGGCCTGGAAACCGGCCCGCTCCTCGTCGGTGAAGCCTTTCTTGCCGCGGTTCGGTTCGGGATTGGCCAGGTCGTCTTCGGTATGTGCCACGTTCAGGTCGCCGCAGAACACGACCGGCTTAGTTTCTTCCAGGCGTTTGCAGTAGGCCAGGAATGCCGGGTCCCAGCCTTCGTGCCGGAGCGGGATACGTGAAAGATCGTCCTTGGCGTTAGGGGTATACACGGTCACCACCCAGAACTTGTCGAACTCGGCGGCTATGACCCTGCCCTCCAGGTTGGGATCGCCGTATGAATCGCCCTTGAGCCCGTATTTTTTTATGATGTCCTTAGGAAAGCCGTCGACTACCTGCCCGGGCGCCCGCTTGCTGAGTATGGCCGTGCCGCTGTAGCCGGGTTTGTCGGCAGGATACCAGAACGCGTCGTAGCCGTCGATCGGCGCGTCTATCTGTTCCGGTTTGGCTTTGATTTCCTGCAGGCATAGGATGTCCGGCTTCTGCTTGTCCAGGAAAGGCTGCCACAGGCCTTTTCTGGTCACGGCCCGGATGCCGTTTACGTTCCATGAATAAAGTCTGACCATCAGCCCAAGTATAGCTTTGGGACTGGACTTTTGCTAGACTGAGTGACTAGATGGGCACGCCTAAATATAAACGAGTCCTACTGAAACTATCCGGCGAACAGCTAGCTGGCAAGTATGAGTTCGGAGTCGACCCGGAAATCGCCTCTTTCTTAGCGGCCGAGGTCAAGAAAGTCGTAGACTCCGGTTGCCAGGTGGTCATGATAGTCGGCGGCGGCAACATGGTCCGAGGCGCCGAAATAGCCGGCCACGGTATAAGGCGGGTCACGGCTGACCAGATGGGCATGCTGAGCGGTCTTATAAACAGTATGGCCATGACCGACATCTTTGAGTCGAATGACGTGAAGACCCGGTGTCTAAGCAACATCTTCGCCCAGCAGGTGGCGGAGTCCTATTCTTACCGTCTTGCCGAGAAGCATCTGCAGAAAGGTCGCGTGGTGATCATTGCCGGCGGCACGGCGCGTCCTTACGTCACCCACGATACCGCCGCCGTCAGCTTCGCTTTGGAGCTTGACTGCGAACTGGTCATCAAGGCCTCCAAGGTGGAAGGCGTTTATGACAAGGACCCGGCCAAATTCGAAGATGCCGTCAAACTGGATAAGGTTTCTTTCCAGGAAGCCGTAGAGGATAACTCGATCAAAGTCATGGACAAGGCCGCCATGGGCTTGGCTATGGAGCAAGATAAACCGATAGTAGTCTTCGATGCCATGAAGGCCGACAACCTGGCGAAGGTGGTGGCCGCCGAACCGGTCGGCACCATGATCAGCTAGAGGGTCAGGTCGCCCACGTCCAACGTAGCGTGCTCGCCTGCGTTCAGCTCCTTGCGCAGGATCTTCTGTGCCACGGTATCTTCCACGGAGCGCTGCAGGGTCCGGCGCATCGGCCGGGCCCCCAGGCGCGGATCGTATCCGGTTTCCACGACTTTCTGTATGGCAGCCGGGGTAAGCTCCACGGTTATGTTCTGGTTGGACAGCGTCTGGTTGATCTCGCGCATCAGAAGGGCTACGACCTGTGAAAGTTCCTTGGGCTCAAGCGGACGGAACAGTACCATCTCGTCGAAACGGTTCAGCAGCTCAGGTTTGAACTGCCCGCTGCTTATGAGCTGGTCGATGAACTCCGCCTGGAAACTTTCCAGGGGTTCTCCCTTCTGGACCCGTTCGCGGATGGTCTGGGCGCCGGCGTTGGAGGTCACGATTATCACGCAGTCCTTGAACGACACGGATTTGCCGGCCGTATCGGTCAGGCGGCCTTCGTCGAACATCTGAAGCAATATGTTCAGCACGTTCGGGTGGGCTTTTTCTATCTCGTCCAGCAGGACCACGCTGAACGGCTGTTGGCGCACGGCCATTATCAGGCTCTGATGCTCTTCACGGCCGTCTGACAGCAGGCGGTCGACGGAATCCGGCTGCTGGTACTCGCTCATATCCACGCGCACCATGTTTTGCTCGTCGCCGAAATACGTGGCGGCTATGGATTTGGCCAGTTCGGTCTTTCCTACGCCGGTGGGCCCAAGGAACAGGAAGCTGCCGATGGGGCGCCGGGGGTTGGCCACGCCGGCACGGGCCCTGCGCAAGGCGTTCGCTACCACGCCGACGGCGTGGGTCTGGTTTATCATGCGTTCGTGTATCTTGTCTTCCAGATGCAGGAGGGTGTCGGTCTCGGCGCCCTCGGCCGATCCTACCTTGACGCCGCGGGTCTGCTCCACGGCAAGTTGGACGCTTTTGGCGTTGACCAGCGAATTATCGCTGTGTGCCACGGACTGCTCCAGCAATTTGATGGCCTTGCCGGGATAGGCTTCGTCCTGGTCATAACGCGCGCTTAGGCGGTAGGTCTCGTGAAGGGCCTCGTAAGCTACCAATACCTTGTTGCGGGTCTCCAGCCCTATGGCGGTGTCTTCCAGGACGCGCATGACTCCGTGTTCCGGCATCTCTTTAAGTACGACAGGCGTGAGCAGGCTGGCCAGGCTCTGGTTGTGGGAACGCAGGCGCTGGTAATCTTCCGGCGTGAAAGCCAGTATTATCGGCACGGCCTTTGACTGTATGACCGATAGCAGGATCTGCGTGCCGTCGAACGAGCCCGGTCCTCCGCCCAGGAAGAGCTGGGCGTCGTCGAAGAATAGCATCACATGGCCGGCATGTCCGGCTTCGTTGACCAGGCTGAGCATGATGTGCTCCAGCTCGCCCTGACCGCGCGCGCTGGATACTATGTCGGTGGCGTTCAAGGAGATTATCTGGTGATAAGCCAGGCTTTTCACGCTCTTGCCTTCTATCAGGCGCTGGGCCAGCGCGTAGACGTTGGTGCTCTTGCCTATGCCGTCCTGCCCGATGACCACCACCGCGGCCGAATGGTTATCGAAAGCTTTTTCGATAGCTATGACGCCCTCGGAATCGACGAGCCAACCGAAATTGGCGCCGTTCACTATGCCCATGCTGACGTTCTGTCCGAACCGGTTCAGCAGCGGAGTGAAACCGAAAGCCCAATCGCGGCCTATGCCGCCGAAATCCCTTCTGGCCTTGCGGGTCTCATCCAGGTTGCGCCCTATCCAATCGGCTATGGATTCTATGTCGCTGTCCTTGGCCTTCATCTCCGTGAGCATTTGCCGCATCGACTTTGAAGCCAGCATCAGCCCGGCCACTATGAAGCCGGGTTCTATGACGGGACTGTTATTCTTCCTGGCTATGTCGCCGGCAAGCTTCAACGCGTATTCCAGCTCCGCCTGGTCGGTGCTCATGTGACCGGTGAAGGTCTGCCTTTGCAAGAGCAGATGTGCCAGGAAGAAGTTTGACTGCCAATGGCCCTGGATGGCGGCCCACATGGTCCGGGGGTTCAGCTCGGTCCCGTTCTTCAGCCGCGCCAGGACCGAACCTGCCAGAATGCCGGTCAGGTCGTCGCCGGACGGCGGCAGTACCGATAGCTGGCGTTTCCACCAGATGGCCGGCATATAACATGCCAGGGACAGTGAAGCCAACAGGTACGCCATATGGCGCTCGTGGGCCACGAACAGGATGACGGCGCCGAGGGCCGCGGCTATGTTTATCGCTACCAATGCCCTGAAGCCGGTCCTGCCGATGGCCTTGCCCAGGCGGGCCTGGGCTGCCCGCGCTGCCGACAGGTCTACCATCACCTTCGCGCCCGCCTGCCCGCTCATAGCAACCCCGCTATCAGTAATCCGGGCACGGCCAGCGGTACCAAAGGCCAGACGATTATCTCGGCCAGCGTCACCAGGATCACGGCGATAAGGGTGACGAACGCTGCCAGGAGCACCCCCGCCCTGACCACGAAACCGACCGCCCGGCTGATGGCGTTATCACCCCAGGCCCGGAACTTCTCGGCCAGGCTGGAGCCCGGATGCGTTATGATACGCCGCCATGGCTGGAACAGGGTTTTAACCAGCTGCTTGACCGAAAAACTCGACGTTACCCATCGCAGTCTTGGCCTCAGGCTGACGGCAACCTCTTTCCACCCGCGGCCGTACCACCACGACAAAAAAGAAAGCACAAGCATAGTGATAATTGTAGCATTACATGGGGCAGTCGAATGCATTGGCGGAGAGGGCGGGATTCGAACCCGCGAGAGGCTTGCGCCCCAACACACTTTCCAGGCGTGCGCCTTAAACCGCTCGGCCACCTCTCCTTGAGCATTAAGTGTATCAAAAATAGTTTTGGAAAACACCTTGCGAAGAATGCAAACTCAAGGTTAAACTAATCTATTAGAATGGCCCTCATAGAACTGGAAGACGTCAGCAAGCTGTACGGCTTCGGTGACGCCACTACCCTGGCGCTCGACGAAGTCAGTCTTAGCATTGAGAAAGGCGAGTTCGTGGCGGTGATGGGTCCGAGCGGCTGCGGCAAGAGTACGCTCCTGAACCTGATGGGTCTTCTGGATAGGCCCAGCCACGGTACTTACCGGCTTGAGGGCAAAAGCGTGGCCAGGCTCCGGCACAACCAGGCGGCCAAGATCAGGCGCGACAAGATAGGGTTCATCTTCCAGTTCTTCAACCTGCTGCCGCGGCTGACGGCCCTGGAGAATGTCGCCCTGCCGCTGACATATAAGGGGATGTCCCATACCAGGCGGTTGAAGCTGGCCAGCCAGATGCTGGACCGCGTCGGTATCCAGAGCCGTGAATATTTCCTTCCCAGCCAACTCTCCGGCGGTCAGGCGCAATGCGCGGCCATCGCCCGGGCGCTGGTCAATAATCCCAAGCTCATAATCGCCGACGAGCCCACCGGCAATCTGGACAGCGCCAGCTCGCGGCTGGTGATGGAGCTCCTGGCCGATATACACAAGATGGGCAATACGATCATATTTGTCACGCACAACCCCGAGCTCACCCGCTTTGCCACGCGGGTGGTATACATGCACGACGGCAGTATCATACACGACGAAAGATCGGCTCTGGGCCGGGTGGCCACGCGGGCCCGCAAGGTGCTCTATACCTTGCCTACCACCAGCGAGGAGGATGATCTGGCCGGTGTTTCGGCGCTCATGAAAGGCCTGCCCGACAAGCCGGCCGCGCGCAAACCGCGCAAAAAGGCCGTGACTAAGAAGACCAAACCGAAGAATCTGCGTCAGACGAAAGGCCGGAGGAAGAAATTATGAGGTCATCCGTGATGCTGGGCCACCTGAAGGCCGGTGTGAATGCCGTACGCAACACCAAGCTGCGCAGTTTCTGGACCATGCTGGGGGTCATCATCGGCGTAGCGTCGGTCATAACGGTGGTGGCCATAGGCACCGGCATAAAGCAGCAGGTATCCGGCCAGATACACCACTTCGGCAAGAATCTCATAACCGTACGGCCCGCCCAGGTGCATACGGCCAGTACTACCGGGGCTTCAGGCCTGAGTATAATATCCGGCCTGAGCACCGCCGGGGCCTTGACCGATAAGGACGTCGAGGCGGTGGCCAATGTGCCTGGCGTGGTAGCCAGCGCGCCGTTGACCGCGCTCGGAGGGGATATAATCGGGGGTACCGGGCATTACAAAGAGGGCTTCGTGATAGGCACCACCAGCGACCTGCCCAGCCTGATCAACCAATCCATGGCTTACGGCGGCTTTCTGACCAGCGACGACGTGGACTCCAATGCGGCCGTACTGGGCCAGCGCGCCGCCGAGCGCATGTACGATGTGAACGTACCGCTGGGGCGCACCTTAACCTTCCATGGCGAAAAATTCATAGTGCGCGGTGTGTTCAACCAGTTCACGGCTTCGTCGCTCAGCCAGGGCCTGGATCTTAATGACGCGGTGTTCATCCCCAACGCCAAGGCAGAAAAACTAAGTAGGAACACAGCCCCTACTTATCAGATACTGGCGCGCCCGGATAACTCTTCGAAGACCGAGGCCGTGGCCGAAGACATACGGCGGGCACTGGCCAAGGAGCACGCCGACGACAGCGGTTTCACGGTGATGGCCGGCAACCAAAACCTGGAAGCCAGCGATAGCATACTGGGCCTGCTCACCAAGCTGATAGCCGGCGTGGCGGCCATATCCCTGCTGGTGAGCGGTATCGGTATCATGAACGTCATGCTGGTGTCGGTGTCCGAGCGCAAGCACGAGATTGGCATAAGGAAGGCCGTCGGCGCCACGAACCGTCAGATATTAAGCCAGTTCATGATAGAATCCACCGTCCTGAGTCTGTGGGGAGGCATAATCGGCATCGGCCTGGCGTTCTTTATCGAGCTGATGCTAAGGCTATTCACCGACCTTAAGCCCAGCATAAGTTGGGAGGTGGTGGTGCTGGCCACCGGCGTTTCCTTGCTGGTGGGCATAATATTCGGCACCGTCCCGGCCGTGAAGGCCGCCCGCAAGGACCCCATAGAGGCCTTGCGTAGCGAGTAGAAAGCTACGTTTCCTAGTCACTTTCAATCAGTGATCTTTCAATGATGTCCTGCGCTAAAACTTCCTGCTGATGCGGTGAATATCCGTTAACGATCCTAGTACCGAATTTATACTTACGGGTTTCTCCCAAGGAATCTTTTAGCCTATTGACGGCCTTGCTCACTGTACGATCTGCCACCACCAGCTCCCTTGCTATGGCACCAACCGCCTTATACCCTTCAGGGGGATCGTTGTCTAAGAGACTCTCTGCGTCCAGTTGTGCGGCAATCAGGTTCTGTTGTTCTGGCGAATAACCTGTCGCATTCCGGGTGGTAAATTTATAAGTCTGGGTTTCTCCCAAATCCTCTACTAGTTCACCGATAGCCCTATTGATCGCAGGATGACCTAGGCCCAGCGCTTTTGCAATACCGCTAATCGATGCATACCCAGCAGGCGCGGGTTGTGTCAACGCGCCGCCTTTTTCAAGCCTGTCGGCTATGACCGTTTGTTGACTAGGTGAATACCCGGTTGTAGCCTTGGCTCCAAACCTATAGATCCGGGTTTCGCCCAAATCTTCCATAACTTCGTCAATTACTTTTGCCACTGTCGCAGGGCTTACCCCATAATGCTCAGCGATGTCGCGGGCGCTCAAGTAATCTTCAGGAACCGGCTCATTAAATATTCCTCTGTTTTCGAGGTCTTCGCGTATGATTCGTTGTTGGTCGATCGAATAATGAGATGTTCTCCGGCGTGCGGACTTATATTTTTGAGCTGACCCTAAGTCATCTCCCAAGCGTGCGATAGCTCTTTGCACGACACCTGGATCTACGCCCAAAACTTTAGCTATTCCCCATTGATGCAAGTATCCTTCAGGAGGCTCCTCGTAATATCCCTGCTCTTCCAGACGCTGTCGTATACGTTCCTGGTGTTCCGGCGTATAACCGATAGTTGCCACGCTGCCGAATCGATATGCATGAAGTTCCCCTAAATCATCTTCTAGGTCTTGTATGGCCTGTTCAACCGCTGACGAATTTACGTCCATTAGCTTGACGAGACCATACAATGACACAACATCCTCAGGCGCTTTGGGCGCTAAGTATCTACCGCCGCTTTGTGTTGTGTCGGTATTGCGCGGGGAATCCGATGTGGCAGGCACTGCTATGGCCGATATGATGTCTGGCACGAAGTTCCGGCTATAGGAAATCCTCTGTCCGGCATGCGGGTTATCGTCAAGAAAGTCGCGGAGCTCATCCTTGGAGATCTGCACCAGCTCCTCAGTGACAATCTCCCTTTGTTCAAGCTCGCCACTGTCAAATACAAAAGTGGCATTGGCATGTTCATCGCAGACGAGGATGAGTCTGCCGAGTGCCGGCACATCCACCAGATAGTAGCCGTCCTGGCGCACCATATTGTTGGCCACGGAACCTTTGATAATATTCAGCTGGTTTCTATCATTGACGTCTACCCCGAAGTCGTTGGCAAGCACAAAAAGCAGCGTTTTCAGGCGAGGCATCTTGTCAGCGCCCTCAAAATAGTGGCTGCCGTCTCTTACTTCTAACGGGTTAGCTTGCCCAGGCGGAGTTATAATTTTATCGGTAACATGAGCGCGCGCGATGGTGGTATCCAGAGCCTGAATTTCAGCTGCCTTGACGGCTATGTGGTCGAGGGTTTCTTCCATCTGCCCAAGACCGAAA
>DASUOD010000002.1:0-6740 GCA_036276795.1 Saccharimonadales bacterium (SeqCode) | reverse complement strand
AAGTTTTTCATGTTTGACCCTTTTGTTGGTTAGTGAGCGGCTTTTCTCATTTCTCTTGGCGAAATCTTAAATGTTCGCTTAAATACGTCATTAAACTGCCGCAGGCTGGAAAATTCAACAGTGAAAGCAACCTCAACAATCGGTAAATTAGTCTGTGTTATAAGCAGTTTGGCCTTAGCAAGGCGTTTCTCCCTATCAAGATGAAGGGGCGAGACGCCCGTCCTGTCGTGAACTATACGCCGCAAGTGCCGTTCGCTTATATGTAATGAGTCGGCAAGACCACGCACGCCTTTGTCGTTCACCGCACCTGCGTCTATATTATTGAGTATCTTTAGCGACAAATCACTTTTTATCCTGCCGGGGCGGCAGCGCTTACAGGCCTGGTAGCCGCTTAGCTTGGCTCCTTTGACTGTTGTAAAAAAGAAACATTCCTTCCGTGAGGACGGTCGCACGGCACAGGACGGCCGGCAATACATTCCTGTGTTTTTGGTCGCACAATAGAATATGCCATCATACTTTTTATCGTTTTCTAGTACGGCATGGTATTTTGCAGCTTTGTTAAGCCCTCTTACCATACAGCTAACTTTACGCCTATAAGCTTAATATACTAGCGATTATCGGACATTAAGCTTGTGATTAGCGTGCATCAGTCAATGAGCTTGCGGTCCAGCACCGTGGCATCGAGCGGATTATTTTCGACCAGCCAGATCTCGGCCTTCTTTTCCCAGCCGGCCGCTATGCTGATACCGAGGGCTATGAACAGTATTCCAAGCGAACGCCTGAACGTGCCGTGGGTGTCCGAAGCCCAGGCAAAGCGAGATATGAAGCGGCGTCCCGTAAGGGCCACCACCAGCAATACCGAGACCAGCCCGATGGTATAGGCGATCAGGTAGACGACGCCGCTGGCCAGACTCTGCGGCAAGACGGTGGCAAGTATGAACGCGTAGGTAGGACTGCAGCTGGAGAACACCGGGCCAAGGGCGGCGCCGGTCAATATCGCGCCCACCGGCCCTTTTTTGTGCTCGCTCCTGCCCAGGAAGCGTTGGGAGCCGGCCTGCCAACCGAGCCGGCCCATCAGCTGTTCCCACTTACCCGGGAACAGGGCCGTCAGTCCCAGCGCTATGATTATGCCGCCGGAAAGATATGTCCAGACCCGCGGAGACACTCCGATGAGCAAGGTGCTTGCCTTCAATAGCAACGTGAACAACAGTAATGAAACCGCAAGCGAACCTACTATTATGTACGGACGCGCTCTATCTTTAGCGTCACCGCCAAGACTGCCGCCCACTATCACGGGTAAAAGCGGAAGTATACAAGGCGTCAGGACTGTGAGCACACCGGCTATGAATGACAGTGCGAGCAGTATCACGGTTACTCGATCTGGCTTATGACGTCGTCCAGCGTGGTAGCGGTCCACTTCTTAATCTGCTGGCCGCTGTTATCTATTTGGACGAACGTGTATTGATACGTGACACCATGTTTCTTTCTTAGCTCGGTCTCGGAATCGAAATCGGTCTTGATGATGACATCCCCGCCCGGGATCTTGCCCGGGTCCGCATTGATTTCCTTGTCTATGGATTGGCAGACGGGACACCACGGGGCATGGAAGAAAAGCACTTTCTTGTCGTCGTTATAATCGCCTTTCGACTTGTTGTAATCGGCCAGTGTCACGTAGTTGCCGTGCTCACCGGTCTTTTGTGCCGTACGGGCCGGCTGTGCGGTGTCTTCACCTACCGTGGGTGTCTGGTTCGCCGGACCGGCAGTAGTGGCACCTTGTGATCCATCATCTTTGGCGGTTTTGAGGGCAAATGCCGCGCCTCCGATTACCATAACAGCCACGACCGCCGTCAGTATCAGATTTTTCTTCTTCATAGACCCTCCTATCTTTAGCCATTATACAGTCTTAAGGTTAGAGCGTAAGCAATCCTTTAAGGTCGCGGAACTTGGTATCGGGCTTGATCGCTTGAATGACGTATTCATCCATCTTCCAGTAGATGCGCCGGGCTTGGGCGCTAGGTTGAGCGGTTAGGATTCTGTACTTGCCGTCGATTATTTCTATAACCGCATATTCATCCAGCGCTATGGCGACCATGCCGTACGTACGTCTCATCATTTTCTTCAACACGGGCTGGCGGTGCGGTTCGGAATCGTAGTGCGGACAGATCAGGGCATTTATAATTCCCATGGCCGTAACCCTGAATATTCTTTCTTTGGAGAACGAATCGGAATTACCGTAAGCGAACCAGCAGATCGCGCCTGCGCTGTAGCCCGACATAACCTTGCCCTGGCGATAGGCCTGTTTAAGCAACCTGTCCACGCCATGTCTTTTCCAAGTAGCGATGGTACGGTGCGTATTACCTCCTGTCACGAAGACGGCGTCAGCCGATTCTATTTTAGATTTTATTTCCATCTGGCTTGGCCGCCCCTTGCGTTTCAGCAGACACAGCACGTCTACTTCACAGCCTAACCCGGTGTAATATTTTCGAAAGCCCTTTATGCGCTTGACCGAATCATCCGCGGCTGTCGGTATATAAAGAATCCGTGGACGACGCTTGCCCGTCAGCCTGATGATTTCTTCATGTATAGGCTTCATCTTTGGCGGAAATCGATCCTCTTTCTTCCCCATGAACACGCCTCCGCCAAGCGCGACTATTTTTCCCATGACCCCATGATACTATTAATCCGTGGTTAATCCTGTTCTTATACAGGGAATCGGCGTGGTAGCGTTATTTGCCAACCTGTCGGTATTCCAGACAAACACCCGAAAAAACATGTTGCTACTTGGCCTGTGCGGCTGCCTGTTGTGGGCTACGCACTTCTACCTGTTGGGCGCGTTGACGGGAGCCGCGGTGAACCTAATGGCTGCCGGAAGGTTCATTGTGTACTTCAGAGTCAGGCCATCAAAGCGGAACCGCTGGATCATGTGGTCTTTCATAGGTCTCACGGCGCTGGTGACCGCGTTTACATGGGCGGGTATCGTGAGTCTGCTTCCGTTCTTGGGCACAGCCAGCGGAGTCATAGCTTTCTGGCAGAAAAACACCAAGTATATACGGCGCCTGGCCCTGACCTCATCGCCCCCATGGATCATTTATGCCTTCGCCGTGGGGTCGTATCCGGGCATAATTACCGAAAGCCTGCTAATGGGCTCTAATCTTATAGGTCAATACCGTTTCGACTTCAGGTCCGTATTCCGGAATAAAGCGTTACGTGCTCCTAAGTCCGCTTAGAGATATTGGGTATAAGTTGCTATACAATTCAACCATGACCAATCAGTTCTCGGTCAAACCGTTCCAGGCCGGCAAGGACTCTCCGGACGAGATAGCCGCCACCCACCTGAAAATCCGGCAATGGGAGGAAAGGGTCGGGCAGGCTGATTTTAGCGGACGTATATTGAGTTCGCAGAAAGACCTCAAATCGCTTAACCGATATTATGTCGCGGCTGGGGGTAACTTCTTCATAGCTAAAGATACAGAAGGCCGGTTGATCGGTTTTGTGGGATTAAAAAATAACGGCGACGGTCATGGCGCTTTCAAACGCCTGGCCGTGGTACCGGAATGGCAACGTAAAGGCGTCGGCAAGGCTCTGGTGAGTGTGGCCATAGACTGGGCACGTGCGGCCGGTTTTACTAAGCTTAGTCTTCAGACGCATTCCCGGGAATATGCCAAGTCCCTGTATGAGCAGTTCGGCTTTAAAGTCGTTGGCTGGGTCGATGAACTTGAGGACTGGTTGATGGAACGTCGTCTCTGATACTATTAGGCCATGGGCCTCTTGTATGTGCTTATAGCCATCGTGGCGGAGAGCACAGCTAAAACAGTAGACAAACTGAACTTCAGGAAAAATAAGATCGGCGCTCTGACGATGATGCTGCTGGTGTTCCTGTTCATGTCGATATGGATTTCCCTGTTCATAATCGTCACCGGGCAGCCCATACCGCATTTTGAACTGATTTCGATAGGCCTGGTATCGCTGGTGGTGATACTATCGCTCACTAGCAATATATTCGACGTGCTGAGCCTGAAGGCCAACGATTTATCGCTTAGGGAGCCCCTCATTGATTTCACGCCTATAGCGGCAGGCCTGGTAGGCTATTTGCTCTTTCCAGCCGAACGCGAGCCTGGATTCTTGTTGGCTTTTATATTGGGTGCCGTCATCGTCTACTACGGTAGCCACCGGCGCAAACTTAGGAAGTTTCAGAAAAAAGGACTGGTCTACCTGTTGGTGGTCGTGGCCATGGAATCGATGCTGCCAAGCGTTTACAAGGAGGCGGTCAACTATCTGCCACCGGCATATATAGCGTGGTTCAGGATACTTTCCATATTTACCTTGGCACTGGTATTCTTCCCCCTTAAAAGTGTCCGCAAGATAACGCCCAGCAAACTCCGGTATACCGCGCTGTCCGGCGCCATATACGTAGTGGGAACGTTAGCCAGCATCTACGCCATCAAGGAGCTCGGGGTCGTGCTTACGATGCTGTTATTGCTGCTGGGTCCGCTGCTGCGCTATTCCGCCGGGTATTTCATACTTAAGGAGAACGTGCGCAAAGGCGAGATGATATCGAGCTTCCTGCTGGCCGTAGTAGTGATGTTCCCCGTGCTTCGATAGGGTTATCAGGCCTTCATGGTTGCAGCAGTGTCCGTACGGTTGTATCATGTGGTCAGATAAGCATAAGGGTTAAGGATTGGTGCCATGGCAAAAAAGAGCAAGCGTAAAGGTGCGGATAAACTTCTGACATCCGTGGGGTTGATAGTGACGGTGGTGCTTCTGCTGTTTGGCGGATTGGCCTTGTGGGCATATACGTTCACTGCGACCAACGTGCATAACCAGCTTGCCGCGCAGAATATTTACTTCCCGGAAAAAGGCAGCAAGTCCCTGGAAGACCCGCAGATCAAACCGTATCTTGAACAGTACGCCGGCCAGCAGCTGCTCACCGGACCGCAAGCCAAGGCCTATGCCAATCACTACATAGCGGTGCATCTGCAGAAAGTAGCCGGCGGCCAGACGTATGCCGAGGTAAGTTCCAAAGCACAGAAGGATCCCGGTAACGCCCAACTTCAACAGCAAGCCAACACCCTGTTCAAGGGCGAAACCCTGCGCGGATTACTGCTAGGTAATGCCTACGCGTTCTCCGTGATCGGCCAGATAGCTCTGATCGCTGCCATAGTCTGCTTCTCGGCGGCCGCGCTGATGACGATATTCGTCCTACTGGGCATCTGGCACCTCTCTACCCTGCGCTGATCATTCGCGGACGTATCTGGCATAGGTGAACCTGTGCCCGTTCTGCTCGCGGACGTCGCTTTCTTCGGCCAATCTGAAGGTATGCCCGTATTCCGGAAAGAACTGGTCGCAGCCGAAGTCACCTTCTATATGCGTAAGGTACAGTTCGTCGGCCTTGCCCATGTCTATGATCTGCTTGAACACGTCAGCGCCGCCGGCTACCCATAGGTCCCTGCCTAGGCCCGCGAATTTATCCAGCAGTCCGGGCAGGTCTTGGACCACTGTCGCACCCGGTATCGGGTCTTTCTTGTGCGTAAGTATGTAGTTATGCCGGCGTACGAGGGGCTTGCCATGGTAAGTCGCCCGGAACGTCGTGGCGCCGGTGAGTACGTGGCCGCCGCGGGTCTTGGTCTGCTGAGTGAAGTACCGTTCATCCTCGGGTATCTTCCAGGGCAGTTTGCCGTCTTTGGCCAGACCGCGCCTGCTGTCTATGGCGGCTATCAGAAGTATCACGAGACTACCATGTCCTTCACCTGCTTCAACAAATAGAACGACCCCGTGACCATGCAGACCTGCTCGGGAGAATCCAGCAGGGCTTTGAAAGCTTCGTCGTGGCGATCTATCACCGTCACTTCGGATATCCCGCCCGCGCGGAAGTCCTTCGCCAGGAGCTTGGGGTCCATGGACCTGATATACGTGTCCTGCGACGCCGTGAAGGCAGTGGTTATGACGCGTCCGGCAAAGGGTCTTAAGAGAGGTATAAGGTCGTGATAGTCCTTGGTGTCCCGCAGGCTTATCAATACGGCCGGCTTCACGCCGGGGTACATATGCTGGAAGCTTTTGATGAAGGCCCCCATCTTCTGACCGTTATGGGCCCCGTCCATCACCAGCACCTTGCCGTTGAGGTCCACGATGTCCATGCGCCCGGGGATGCGTACGGCCTGGGCCTTCAACAGGGTTTTCCGGCTCAGGTTCTTCAGGCCGTCGCGTTTTTCCAGGTAGCGGTATGCTCCGTGAGCCAATAGCCAGTTCCTTTGCTGATATGCTGCCATGTCCGCCAGGTCTTTCTTCCATACGCGCCGTTCGGCCTGTTCGTCCAGCACATGAAGCTTCGCGCCCTGTTCGGACGCGTGCCTGCGGACCGCGCGCATCACGTCGGCCGCCTGGCCATACATGAAAACGTGGTTGCGTCCTTGGATGATGCCCGCTTTCTGAGCGGCTATCTTAGCCAGGGTATCGCCCAGGATATGCATATGGTCGAAACCTATGTCGGTAATGATGCAGATCTTATCCGGCCGTCGCGTGACGTTGGTGGCATCGTACAGGCCGCCCAGCCCGGTCTCCAGCACGGCGTAGTCGACATCTTGGCGCTCAAACACCCAGAGTGCGAATGCGGTCAATACTTCGAAGTAAGACGGCTTTTTGGCCGCGCCGCCTACCATGTCCAGGAACTTCCCCAGCTCCTTGCAGAATTCGGCCTCCGGCATGGGTTTGCCGTTTATCTGCACCCTTTCGTTCACGCCGTC
>DASUOD010000001.1:0-8168 GCA_036276795.1 Saccharimonadales bacterium (SeqCode) | reverse complement strand
CCACAGGCCATCGTCGCCGTATTGCTCGCCGTATTTAACGATGCCGCCGTCGATCTGGTATACCTCTTTGAAGCCTTCTTTCTTCATGAGCACGCTCAGGACTTCACAACGGATGCCGCCGGTGCAATAAGTGATGACCGGCTTGTCCTTGAGCTTGTCGTACTCGGGCTTCTTTAGTTCGGCCGGGAAATCGCGTGTATGTCGCACGTCGGCGACCACGGCGTTCTGGAACCTGCCCACGGCCGCCTCATAAGCGTTCCGCCCGTCGAAGAATACGACCTCGTCGCCGCGCTCTTCAACCAGCCTATGGACTTGTTCGGGCGTAAGTTTCTTGCCGCCGCCGACCACGCCATCTTTATCAACCTCTACCTCTTCGGGCACGCCGAACGTCACTATCTCAGGCCGCACCTTGACGGACAGACGCGGAAAATCATCGCGGGCTCCATCGCTCCACTTGAAGGCCATATCCTTGAACGCCGGATAGGTCTTGGTCTGTCTGACGTATGACTTAAGGTCTTTCATGTCGCCGCCTACCGTGCCGTTGATGCCGTGTCCCGATATAAGGATGCGGCCCTTCAGGTCTAATTTTTCGCATAGCGCCATCTGCCACAGGCGTAATGCCTCCGGATCCGCTATGGGCGTGAATTTATAGTAGAGTAATATTTTCTGCATGTTACCAAGTATACCTAATTACGGCTCAGGTATACGAAAATCACCAACAGGAATAAGATGCTTATCACGGAGATGAAAAGTGCGTCCAGCACGGCCTTTGAACGGCCGTGGCGGGTCTGCTGCCAGGAATGGCTGTCATCCTGACGGTAATGGGACTGTTGCCCTGCAAGATCTTCAGGCTGATGGTCGGAGCCATAATTTTCCAGCAGCCGGTCTACGAGCTGGCCGTCAGCGTCCGCCGGAACGTCGAATCCCGGATGGTCTGGCGACGCTAGGTCCCTCATGGCGGGATCGCGCTCAAAGTCTATCTCGTGTTCCAGCATCTCGCGCTTAAGGGCTTCGCGCATGTCGCCGCCGTCCTCATATTCTTCTACCAGACGGCGCAGACCGCGTTCGCCTATCAGATGCGTCTCGTATATGTGGCGCAGGTTATTGCCGTCGATGTTGATTGCCGCCGCCAGACCTAGCAGTTCCTCCTGACTGAGCGTCTCTACACGCCGTCCTGCCGACGATCCTTTAGACGCCGATTCCACGTCCATCCTTTCTTCCGCGGCCCTGGACGATCGGACTTCCTCGGGCGCGGCCACGGCCTCTGCGGGAGGACTGTAACTCTCTTGTACGGGTCTTTCCTGTTCTTCGGGTTCATACCGTTCGGTGGTTTCCTCTTCGGGCTGCTCTTCAGGGACCCGGGGCTCTGCCTCGGCCGGAGGTTGTTCCGGGAGCGACGGTTCGGGCGGCGGTGCCTCCGGCAACGGAGCTTCGGGTGGTGGCGCTTCGGGCAGCTCCGGCTCCTCTTCCCGTCCCGCCCCTTCATTGAAGGCGAAAGGTTTGGCTTCGGCATCCGCTTCCGGTCCGGGTTCAGGCGTGGCTTCGGTCCCGGTTTCAGCTTGCTCCGCTTCCGGCTCCGGGACCGGAGCTGCCTCGGCTGGTTCAAGTCCGGGTTCGGGCACAGGTTCAGGTTCAACAGCCTCAGGCTGTACTTCGACCGGCGGCACCTCGTGCTCTACGTTCAGTTCCTCGGCTTCTTTCTCCGGTGCGGGTGTCAGTGCTTCCGCCGCAGGCCGGGGTTCCGGTTCCGCAGGAGCTTCAGGAGGCACGTTTTCAACCGGAGGCTCCGGTTCTTCGACCGGTACGGCCTCGGGCTCCGGCGGTGCTTCCGGCTCCGGGGCCGGGACCGACTCCACCGGGGCGGGCTCGGGAGCTTCGGCACCGGGCGCCGTTTCAGGTTCCGGTTCGGGCGCCTCAGTTCCGGGAACAAGCAGGACTTCCGCCGGTTCAGGCGGCGGGGTTTCCGGAGGAGCGGGGGTTTCCGGAATTTCCGGTGCGATTTCCGTCCCCGGAGGCGGTATCGCGTCCGGTTCCGTGGATGGTTCGGGCCCGTTCTCTTCGGGCTCCCGCTTGGTTTCAGCCCAGGCCTTTTCCAACGCAGAGGGTTCGTCCGGACCGGATTCAACGGCGAAAAACCCTAGATTTTCGGGTTTTTTTAACTTATCTTTGGGCTTTTCCTCTTCTTCGGATTCCTCGGCGTAGAGCGGCGTGCCTTCCATGATTACTAGCCTTAAGCCACCTGGGCATTGGTTGCATCCATAAGAGTCATTATACGACGTCAGACTCCGTTAGCAACGATGGCGCTGCCACCAACTGATACACTATAGGCGATGGAGGACGAAGGCCAACTTACCAGGCCCAGCATAAAGGGCCTCAAGCTGTACATAAGTTATTGGCGGCGCACGCCTCTGTACACATCCATAGCCACGCTATTCAGCCTGGCACTCGGCCTTCAGTCTACCGTCATACCGCTTCTCATAGCCATAACGTTGGGCCAGCTTGTCGACCATCACACGGTCAACTACGGGCTGATGATCACGGCAGCTGTCATCCAGGTTTTCATACTTATCTTCGGCTATCTGGCAGACACGTATGGCGTGGCCCTATTGCACGACAAGGTCGCGCGCCGGCTTTACGACGACTGTTTCCGCTATCTGGTCCACCAGGACTACTCGTTCTTTGCCAACCGTTTCAGCGGTTCGATAGTGACCCAGGCCAGCCGCTTCGCCAAATCGTACACGTTCTTCAACGACGTGATGTTCTTCAATCTGCTTCCGCAACAGGTATTCAGCGCCTTGATAATCGTCGGGGTGATCCTTTATTACAGTCTGCCCATAGGCATGCTGGTAGTCGTGCTGTGGCTATTGGCCATATGGCTGGTCGTAAGGTTCGCTCTGCAGCGCATGCCGCTTCGCAGGACCGCGGTCGCCCAGGAAAGCGAACAGGTCGGAGAGCTGGCTGATGTCATGACCAACGTGCTCACCGTCAAGACCTTCGGCGCCGAGGAGCGTGAGATAAAGCGTTACGGCGTCATAAACCGTGTCAGGGCGAACCTTTTCCTGCAAAGCTGGAGGCGGGCCGTCCGCAATGCCTGGATAGTGGAAGTGATCTGCGGACTTATGCAGATGGGGGTCTTCATAGGCGGCATATTGGCGGTCAAGCACGGCTCCATAGACATCGCGACCTTCCTGCTGTTCCAGGTCTACATATTGAAGATGATAGATAACATCAGCCGCAGCGTGTTCATGGTCAGGCAGTTGGAGGCCGTGGCGGGCGACGCCCAGGAGATGACCGAGCTCATGGAGATTCCTCCCAAGGTACAGGACAAGGCCTTCGCCGAAAAGTCACGCATCAGTAAGGGCGCCATCGGCTTCAAGAACGTGACCTTCCAGTATGACGACGCGGCGGCCGGCAGCGGTAATCTGTTCCAGGACTTCAGCCTGGAAGTGAAGAGCGGTGAACGCATAGGCCTGGTAGGACCGAGTGGCGGCGGCAAGACCACCATCACCCGCCTGCTGCTCAGGTTCATGGACATACAGGGCGGCAGCATAGCCATAGACGGACAGGACACCCGTCATATCAGGCAGCAGGAGCTGCGCCGGGCCATCGCCTATGTCCCGCAGGAGCCGCTGCTGTTCCACCGTTCAATCAAGGACAATATACGTTACGGCAAACCCGGCGCCAGCGACAAGGAAGTCATGGCCGTGGCCAAGAAGTCATTCGCCCATGATTTCATAAAGGTCCTGCCCGAGGGATACGACACCTTCGTGGGAGAGCGCGGGGTCAAGCTGAGCGGGGGCCAGCGCCAGCGTATCGCCATAGCGCGGGCCATGCTTTCGGGCGCGCCGGTACTGGTACTGGACGAAGCGACGTCGGCCCTGGATTCCGAAAGCGAGAAAGCCATCCAGAAGGCGCTGTGGGAACTTATGAAAGGTAAGACCGCGGTGGTCATCGCCCACCGCCTGAGCACCATCCAGCGCATGGACCGCATAGTCGTGCTGGACGAAGGAAAAATAACTGAACAGGGTACGCACAAGGAACTGCTGGCAAAAGGCGGGCTCTATGCCCGGCTATGGGAACACCAGTCCGGCGGTTTCATCGAGCAGGCTTAAGACCCTACTCGGACTTCTCTTGCTGCTTGTCTTCTTTAGCGGCTTCTACGGATGAAGGCTTGGGTTCTTTCTGATCCTTGCCGCCGGGCTTGTCTTCGCCCTTCTGGCCTTCCTGGCCTTCTTCGCTTTCGGCGCCTTCGCCCTCTTCGCCCTCTTCGCCTTCGATCTCGGGCTCTTCGCCTTCCTCGGCCGTGCCGCCGGCCGCATCGTTGGCGGCCGCCAGGGCGCTAGGCTCATAAACCGTGGCTATGGTGTGGCCGGGTTCGGTCTGTATCTCTACGCCTTCCGGCACTACCAGGTCGGCTACCGTGACATGGTCGCCGATCTCTATCAGTTTCTCGGCGTCATATTCAAAGAAGTCGGGCAGTTTGGTCGGGATGGCTTTGACCTGTACGTTCTCCAGCTGGCTGAGCACTATCAGACCGTTGCGTTCGGCCGGGCTGGATTCATTGCCCTCGGCGTAGCGCGCGCGGACGGGAATCTCTGCGTCGACCTTCTGGTCCTTGTCGACGGCGTTGAATACCACATGCGTAAGCTGATGTTTGTACGGGTCGAACGAGGTTTCTTTTATAAGCGCCACGAAACTTTTGTTGCCGGCTTTGATTTCTACGGGGTGGTGCTTGCCCGCCTTCTGCCAGACCTTGAGGACGTCTATGCCCCTGCCCTGCACGTGTATTGACGGGCGGCCATGGTCGTGGATGACGGCCGGTACCTGACCGTCTCTGCGCAATTGCTTGACGGCCTTGCCGGTGACCTTGCGTTCATCCAGCTGTAAGCTTATGGAATCCTTTGACATGTCTGGTAATTATAACAGATTGGCCTGGACTGTCGAAGCAAAAAAGGCTAGGCTTTAATCATGCTCAGCGTCACGGAGATCATACAAGGCGGCGGCCTTCTGCTCATCGCCATTATAGTCTTCGGCGAATCGGGCATGTTCCTAGGCTTCTTTTTTCCCGGCGATACGCTTCTTCTGACCGCCGGCGTGTTCGCCGCGCAAGGCAAATTGTCGCTGGCGGCGGTCATAATCGTGGTCGCGCTTGCGGCCATCGCAGGCGACAATACCGGTTATCACATAGGTAGGCGCTACGGAAGGCGCCTGTTCAGCAAACCCGACAGCATAGTGTTCCGTCAGGAATATGTGCATAAGGCCGAGCATTTCTTCGAGCGCTTCGGCACTAAGACCATGCTGTTCGCCCACTTCGTGCCCATAGTCCGCACTTTCGCGCCCCCGGTAGCCGGCGTAGCCAACATGGACCGCAAAAAGTTCATACTGTTCGATGCCATAGGCGACATATTCTGGGCCGTGAGCGTTACCTTGATCGGCTACTGGTTCGGCTCCAAGATACCTAACATAGACCACTACATACTTCTGGCGGTAGCGGCCGCCATGCTCATAACCCTGGGACCGAGCATTTACCATCTACTGGAAGCGGTACGCCGGCAAAGACGTGAAAGGCGCAAAAAGAGGGAAAAGGCCGGTTAGTTATCGCTTGTTGAGCAGCTTGGCCAGGTACTGTCCGGTATAGCTCCGCTTGACTTTCGTCACCCGCTCCGGCGTACCCTCGGCTATTATCCGGCCGCCGGCATTTCCGCCTTCAGGGCCCATATCGATCAGCCAGTCGGCGTTCTTGATCACGTCCAGGTTATGCTCGATCACTATCATGCTGTTACCGGCGTCGACCAGGGCGTGCAGCACGTTCAGCAGCTTGTCGATATCGGCCATGTGGAGACCGGTGGTAGGCTCGTCCAATATATACAGGGTGCGCCCCGTGGGGCGGCGTGAGAGTTCCGAGCTCAACTTGATGCGCTGGGCCTCTCCGCCGCTGAGGGTCGTGGCCGATTGACCCAGATGTATATATCCGAGGCCGACATCTACCAGCGTCTGCAGTTTCCGGGCGATGGCCGGTTGGTTGGCGAAGAATTCCAGGGCCTGTTCGCAGGTCATGTCCAGCACGTCGGCGATCGTCTTGCCCTTATAGTGGATTTCCAGAGCTTCCCTGTTGTAGCGCTTGCCGTGGCATACTTCGCAGGGTACGTAGACATCCGGCAGGAAGTGCATCTCTATCTTGATGATCCCGTCGCCGGAGCAGTTCTCACAGCGCCCCCCCTTGACGTTGAAGCTGAATCGGCCCGCGCTATAGCCACGGAGTTTGGCTTCGGGCGTCTGCGCGAACAGCTCGCGCATGGGCGTGAACAGACCGGTGTAAGTGGCGGGGTTGGAGCGGGGTGTACGGCCTATGGGGGACTGGTCGATGATGATGGCTTTGTCGAGCTGTTTGATGCCTTCTATGTCGTCGTGCTTGCCGGGTACGGTGGACGCCCGGTGCAAGCGTGCCTGCAGTTCCTTGGCCACGATGTCGTTGATGAGACTGGACTTGCCGGAGCCGGAAACGCCGCTGACCACCACTAACCTGCCCAGCGGTATACTGACATCTATGCCCTGAAGGTTGTTCTCGCGGGCACCCTTCACCAGCAGCTCCTTGCCGTTGCCGGCGCGCCGGCTTTTTGGTACCGCTATGCGCTTCTTGCCCGACAGATAGTCCGCGGTGATACTGCCGGCAGCTTTCTCTACCTTTGCCGGCGCGCCGGCGGCCACCACCTGGCCGCCATGGATACCCGCACCCGGGCCGATGTCCAGCAGATGGTCGGCCGTACGGATGGTCTCTTCGTCATGTTCTACCACTATGACCGTGTTACCCAGATCGCGGAGGTGCTTCAGAGTGCGGATAAGCCGTGCATTGTCGCGCTGGTGCAGACCGATGCTGGGTTCGTCCAGCACGTATAGGACGCCCATCAGCCCTGACCCGATCTGTGTGGCCAGACGTATGCGCTGGGCCTCGCCACCGCTAAGGGTAACAGCGCTTCTTAACAAGTTAAGATAATTCAGACCCACGTCCTGCAGGAACTGCAGGCGGGCGCCGATCTCCTTAAGGATCATCTGGGCTATCTTGGCGTCCTTCTCGTTGAGCTTCAGGTTCTTGAACCATCCCAGAGCCTCGTCTATGGACAGCTGGCATACGTCCATGATCGATTCCTTGCCCACCGTGATTGCCAGCACTTCGGGCTTCAGCCTCAGGCCCTTACAGGCATGGCAAGGCTTCTCCTGCATGAAGCGTTCGATGTCGCGGCGGATGAAATCGCTGTCCGTCTCCTTGTGGCGACGTTCCAGATTGGGCACTACGCCTTCGTATGTGGTTTCGAAGGACCGTCCCATGCCTAGGCCGACCTTGAAGGTTTCCTTGCCCGTGCCATACATGATCGTGTCTATCTGTGACCTGGTCAGTTGGCCGGTCGGCACATGCAGCGAGAAACCGTGCTTGTCGGCCACGGCCTGGAGCTTCTTCATGTACCAGTTATCGACATTTATGCGATTGTACGGGCGGATGGCCCCTTCGGCAATGGTCAGATTGCCGTTGGGAATGACCAGTTCGGGGTCCACCTCAAGCCGCGAGCCTAGTCCGGTACAGACCGGGCAGGCGCCGTGCGGACTGTTGAAGCTGAAGGTGCGTGGCTCCAGTTCCGGTATGGATATTTCCGGATGGTCCGGGCAGGCATACATAAGGCTATAGGTATGGGTTTCGTCGTTGTCGGCATCCAGTATGACCAGCTTCCCGTCGGCTACGTCCAACGCCTGCTCCACCGATTGCACCAGGCGGCCGCGGCTTTCTTGGTCGTTGACCAGACGGTCCACTACGACTTCTATGCGATGTCGCTTGGCTTTGTCGAGCTTAGGAAATTCGTCCAGCGCATAGACTACGCCGTCCACCCGCACGCGGGCGAAGCCGGCACGCTGATATTGTTCCGGTATGTGCTCAAAGGCGCCTTTCTTGTCTATGACCAGTGGCGCCAATATCATTATGCGTTTACCCGCCGTGCTTTTTTCGGCCTGGCCGATGATGCCGGCCGAGGTCTGGCGTACCACGGCGCGGCCGTCCACCGGACAGTGCGGCACCCCTACGCGTGCGAACAGCAGGCGCAGGTAATCATATATCTCGGTTACGGTAGCGACAGTGGAGCGCGGGTTGCGCGACGTGGACTTCTGGTCGATGGAGATAG